>NZ_JBFAKW010000061.1:0-55235 GCF_040655955.1 Streptomyces sp. NPDC050263
CGGCGTCATCTTCATCACCCACAACCCCCACCACGCCTACATGGTCGGCGACCACTTCAGCGTCCTGCGCCTGGGCACCATGGAACTCACCGCCGCCCGCAGCGAGGTCAGCCTCGAAGAGCTCACCAACCACATGGCCGGAGGCACCGAACTCGCCGCCCTCAAGCACGAGTTGGCCCAGGTGCGAGGCGTGGACGTCGAGGAGCTCCCGGAGGAGAAGGACCTCACCGCCCCCGTGGCGACCCCCGCAGAGGGGACGCCCTGACCTGACGAACGCGCTCGACCGCATCCGCGTCGGCTCGGCCCCCGACTCCCGGGGCGTGCGGTTCCCCGACGATCCCGGACAGGTGCCCTGAAAACGGTTCCTGGACGAGGTCGCCGAGGCCGGGTACTCCTGGATCGAACTCGGCCCCTACGGCTATCGGCCGACCGACCCGGCCCGCCTCACCGACGAAGTGGGCAGGCGAACCTGAAGGTGTCCGCGGGCACGGTCTTCACCGGCCTGCACCGCGGCCCCTCCGCTGGGAGGCCGCCTGGGCCACGAGGTGAAGGAGGCGTACGGCCTGGACCCCGTCGTCCATCCGCACGCCGACACCCACATCGGCACCGAGGAGCACGTCGAGCGCTTCCTGGACTCCACCGACACCGAACTGGTCGACCTCTGCCTGGACGTCGGTCATTACGCCTACTGCGGCGGCGACAGCGTCCAGCGGATCGAGACCCACGATGAACGCATCGGCTGCCTCCACCTCGAGCAGGCCGACCCGGGGTGCCTCGACGTGCTGGTCCAGCCGGGCGCGCAGTTCTACTACTGCAACACCAACCTGATCCTGCTCGGCCTGGTCATCGGGGACCTGCGGGTCTGGGCGCGCACCGTGGCCACGGGCGCACTTCCCGACGACGACCGGATGATCAGCCCCGCCGTCCGGCAGCAGCGGCTGATCACACCGCCCACCACTGTCCCGGGCGCCGGATACGGGCTCGGCGTCTTCAAGGTGCAGGACTCTATCCGCCGTCCGCGCGGACCACGCTCGTCGTCGTGCTGAACACCGACATCAACTACAAGCAAGAACGAGGAGCCCAGCACCCTGTTCGGCGACGCGATCACGACGATCGTCTCCCCGGACCACATCTTCGACCTGCCGGCGGAACCGGCGGCGAGGTGAGGACGTTCAAGAGAAGAGTAGGTGTGCGGAGCAGCGGACGGGGAGGGTGAGATGCAGGAAGAAGAGCAGGAGCAGGAGCAGGCCGGCGGCGCGGCGGCCGAGCGCAGGGCCCGGTTCGGGGCGTTGCCCGAGCGGGTGCGCATCGAGGACATGGTGGAGGAGCGGCCCGCCGCCCCGAGAGACCCGGCGCGCGACGCCTACGACCCGAACGAGTTCGTGGTGCGCTACGGGCTGTGAAGTCGGAGGTGGGCGGCCGGGGATCCTCCGGTGAGGCCCCGGCAGCCCTTCCGCGGGCTCAGGAGGCCCGTACCTCCGCGATCGTCACCGGGCGGTGCTCGTGCAGGGACAGCGTGCAGGCGTCCGCGATCCAGCCCGCCTCCAACGCGTCCTCGATCGTGCAGGGCGAGGTGCGGGTGCCGGCCACGACCTCGGTGAACGCGGTGAGTTCGGCGCGGTAGGCGGCCGTGAAGCGGTCCATGAAGAAGTCGTGCGGGGTGCCCGCGGGGAAGGTGACGCCGGGCTCCACCGAGCGCAGCGGCAGCTTGTCCTCCAGGCCCACGGCGATCGAGTCCGTGAAGCCGTGGATCTCCATCCGGACGTCGTAACCCCGCGCGTTGTGGCGGGAGTTGGAGACCACCGCGATGGTGCCGTCGTCGAGGGTCAGGATCGCGCCGGTGGTGTCGGCGTCGCCCGCCTCCTTGATGTACTCGGCGCCCCGGTTGCCGCCGACCGCGTACACCTCGGTCACCTCGCGGCCCGTCACCCAGCGGATGATGTCGAAGTCGTGCACGGAACAGTCCCGGAAGATGCCCCCGGAGGCGGCGATGTACGCGGCCGGCGGCGGGGCCGGGTCCAGTGTGGTCGAGCGGACCGTGTGCAGCTTGCCCAGCTCGCCCGCCTGCACGGCCGCCCGGGCGGCGACGAAGCCGGCGTCGAAGCGGCGGTTGTAGCCGATCTGGATGGGCACGGCGCTGCCCTGGACGGCCTTGAGGACCTCGACGCCCTCGGCCATCGTCCTGGCGACGGGCTTCTCGCAGAACACGGGGATGCCGGCCTCGACGCCGGCCAGGATCAACGCGGGGTGCGCGTCGGTCGCGGCGGCTACGACGATGCCGTCCACGCCGGCGGCCAGCAGGGCCTCGGGCGAGTCGACGACCTCGGCTCCGAACCGCTCGGCGGCGGCCTTGGCCGCTTCGGCGAACGGGTCGGTCACGACGAGGGAGTCGACGATGTCGAGTCCGGAGAGGGTCTCGGCGTGGAAGGCGCCGATGCGGCCGAGGCCGAGGATTCCGATGCGCATGCGCTCCGCTGCTTTCCTGTGTTGTGGTTGCTGTCTGTTGCCGGGGCTCCGCCCCGGACCCCGTCGCCCTTCGGGCTCGTCCTCAAACGCCGGACGGGCTCGAAAGGAGATCCCGTCCTCAAACGCCGGACGGGCTCGAAAGAAGACCTCGTCCTCAAACGCCGGACGGGCTCGAAAGGAGATCCCGTCCGAAAGAAGACGGTTCAGTCCAGGCCGCCGAGGACGTTCTGGTCCCAGTCGATCACTGATCCGGTGACCACGCCCGAGCGGTCGGACAGGAGGAAGACCACGAAGTCGGCGATCTCGTCCGGCTGGCCGAGTTTGCCCATGGGGAGTTTCGCGGCGGCCTGCTCGCGCCAGTCGTCGCCGGCGCCGTGGAACGTCTTCTGTGTCGCGTCCTCGCCCTCGGTGGCCGTCCAGCCGATGTTGAGGCCGTTGATCCGGACCCGGTCGAAGCGGTGGGCGTGCGCCGCGTTGCGGGTCAGGCCGACCAGGCCCGCCTTGGCGGCGACGTACGGCGCCAGGAACGGCTGGCCGCCGTGCGCCGAGGTGGTGATGATGTTGACGATCGTGCCGGGCGCCTCGCGGGCCAGCATGTCGGCGACCGCCGCCTGCATCGCGAAGAACGGCGCCTTGAGGTTGATCGCGATGTGCTGGTCGAACAGCTCCGGGGTGGTGTCCAGGAGCGTGCCCCGGGAGGTCAGCCCCGCCGAGTTGACCAGGCAGTCGACCCGGCCGTACGCGGCCGCCGTCTCGGCCACCGCCGCCTTCGCCTGCGCGGCGTCCGTCAGGTCGGCCCGGACGAAGAGCGCCGTGCCGCCGTCGGCGGTCAGCTCCTTCACCAGCGCCTCGCCCGGCTCCGGCCGCCGCCCGGTGACGGCGACGCGGGCGCCCTCGCGCACCGCGGCCCGCGCGATGGCCGCGCCGACCCCCTGGCTGCCGCCGTTGACGAGGACGACCTTGTCGTGGAGAAGTCCCATGTACGGAAGATCCTTTCAGCTGATGCGCCGCTCGGCGCCGGCCCGCAGTTCGTCCCGGAGTGTCTGCGGGGTCCACTCCTCGTGCAGCGCCCGCCGTACGACGTCCGCCTGCGAGGGCGGGGCCATGCCGTCCACCGGCGGGTCGCTGTCGAGGTTGGTGGGGAAGGGGTAGCCCTCGGCGCTCGCGGCGATGACGCGCTCCAGCCACTCCTCGCCCACGCCCTCCGCCCGGCGCTTCAGCAGCACGGGGAAGACCGCGTTCGCCACCGCCTCCCGGTCCACGGTCTCCATCGCGCGCCCGAAGGCCGAGGACACCTGGAGCAGGTTCGCCGTCCGGCGCAGGTCGGTCGTGCGGTTGGTGCCGGCGGCGTGGAAGACCGCCGGGTTGAAGAAGGCCGCGTCGCCCTTGGCGAGCGGCAGTTGGACGCGGTGCTCGTCGAAGTACGCCTGGAACTCCGGCAGCCGCCACGCCAGATAGCCGGGCTCGTAGGTCTGCGAGTACGGCAGGTACAGCGTCGGGCCCGACTCCACCGGCATGTCGCAGTGCGCGACCGCGCCCTGGAGCGTCAGCACGGGGGAGAGGCGGTGCACATGCGCCGGGTAGGCGGCGGCCACCTCGTTCGAGAGGAAGCCGAGGTGGTAGTCGCGGTGCGGGCTCTGCGCCGCGCCGCCCGGGTTGACCACGTTGACCTGCGAGGTCACCTGGTAGCCGGGGCCCAGCCAGGCCCGCGAGACCAGGGCGAGGATGTCGTTGGCGTAGTACTCGGCGAACGCCTCCGGGTCGTACAGGGCGGCCTTCTCCAGGGCGTTCCAGACGCGGTCGTTGGCGCCGGGCTTCGCGAAGTGGTCGCCGGCGGTCGTACCCGAGGCGTGCTGCTCGGCGATCAGCGCGTCGAAGGCGGCGGTGAGCCGGTCGACGACCGCCGGGTCCGGGAAGGCGCCCCGGAAGACGACGATCCCGGGACCGTCGGCGAGGGCCCGCACCAGTTCGGCGCGCAGCTCACGGCCGGCCGGCTCACGGCCCGTTCCGGAGGGGTCCGCGGCGGTGCGCAGACGCTCGCTGTCGTAGACGAGGACGTTCCCCTCCACCGTCGTGGCGTGCGGGAAGTCGGCGAGGTCGGTCGTGCGCTCGACGAGCGAGCGGAACACGTCGAGGTCGCAGTCCTGCTCGGTCACCCAGGCATGACCGTGCGCGGAGGGGAAGGACATCGGCGTCCCTTCGATGACTTCGAGGACAAGGCGGCTCTGCCCTGCCATTCTTGTCATGACAAACCCGTCGAACAACCGGCAGGCAGCCGTCAAAAACCCTTCAAAGAGCCTTCCCCGACCTCCTAGGAGCCTTCCGTGGGCCACCCCTTCCCCCTCCGTGAGATCGCACGTCAGGCCGGTCTGAGCGAGGCCACCGTCGACCGGGTGCTCAACGGCAGGGGAGGGGTGCGCGAGTCCACCGCGCAGGAGGTGCGGCGGGCCATCGCCGATCTGGACCGGCAGCGCACCCAGGTCAGACTCGTCGGCCGCACCTTCATGATCGACATAGTGATGCAGGCGCCGGAACGGTTCACCACCGCCGTCCGGTCCGCCCTGGAGGCCGAGCTGCCGTCCCTGCACCCGGCCGTGCTGCGCTCCCGGTTCCACTTCCGGGAGACCGGACCGGCCCCGGAGCTGATCGCGACCTTGGACCGGATAGCCCGGCGCGGCTCCCAGGGGGTGATCCTCAAGGCGCCGGACCTCCCCGAGGTCACCGCCGCCGTCGGCCGGCTGACGGCCGCCGGCATCCCCGTGGTCACCCTGGTCACGGACCTGCCCGCCAGCGCCCGCCTCGCCTATGTCGGCATCGACGACCGGGCCGCCGGAGCCACCGCCGCCTACCTCATGGGTCAGTGGCTCGGCGACCGCCCCGGGAATGTGCTCACCAGCCTGAGCAGCGGGTTCTTCCGCAACGAGGAGGAGCGCGAGATGGGCTTCCGCAGCGCGATGCGGGCCCGCCATCCCGACCGCGCGCTCGTCGAGATCGCCGAGGGGCAGGGCCTGGACGCCACCCAGTACGACCTCGTCCGGGCCGCGCTGGAACGGGATCCGGAGATCCGGGCCGTCTACTCCATCGGCGGCGGCAACATCGCGACCCTGCGCGCCTTCGCCGACCTCGGCCGCGAGTGCGCCGTGTTCGTCGCGCACGACCTCGACCACGACAACACCCGGCTGCTGCACGAGCACCGGCTGTCCGTCGTCCTCCACCACGACCTGCGCCATGACGTGCGCGAGGCCTGCCACACCGTGATGCGCGCCCACGGGGCGCTGCCCCCGGCGGGGCCCAGGCTGCCGTCGGCGATCCAGGTGGTCACCCCGTACAACATGCCGCCCCAGGCGACGGCCGGCTGACGCGGGCCGCCCCTGGGGTGCGGGTACTGCCGAAGGCGCTGATCAGCGCTTCTCAGCGCTGGAGTGCCGGTGCGGAGGCCGCCGTCGCCCGGTCGGCGCGGGCCGCGCCGCGGTACGTCGAGACGCCCACGGCCAGCAGCCAGTAGCTGAGGACCGCCCCCATCAGCGCCGTCGTGCCCCAGCCGTTCGCCGCGTAGAAGAACGCGGGGTCGTTGCCGAAGAACAGCGACGGCACGAAGGCCAGGTTGATCGCGGCCAGGACGTACGCCGAGCGGGCGGTCCAGCGCGGCAGCATCCGGGTGCGCGAGACGGCGTACCCGAAGGCGGTCAGGAACAGCGCCAGCATCAGGCGGGAGATCGACCCGTACAGGATGTAGGTGCCGCTGACGTCGATCGTCGGGTCGATCGGGTGGTCGACGTCGATCACCGCGCCGGCCTCCAGGCCCATCGAGACCAGGGTGACGATCGCGTAGACGAGGCCGGTGGAGAAGGCGAGCGAGCCGACCCACTCATGGGCCGGGCCGACCCGCTTCACCAGCTCCCGGAACGCCGTCACGAACACCACCACCGACGCCAGCGCGACGATCCCGATGAGCAGCCGGGACAGGACGTTGGCGTCCGGGGGCGGGCCCGCGTACACGAAGTACAGCGGTACCTGGACGATGAGCGCGAGTGCGGCGACGACGGCGGCGAGACCGGTCAGGCGCCGGGCTACGACTTCGGACATGGGTGTCCCCCGAGTTCTCGGTACGGCGGATGCGGATTCGGTGTCGGCGTGGCATGTCCGTGCGTGCCGACCCTTGAAGCCTGCCGTCTTCGGGGCGCGCGGTCCCTGGGCCTGGGAACCGGAACGGGGGTGGTCCTACCGTCACCCCTACGGGTGCACGTCCACCCAGGAACGGCTCTGTGCGGACCGGGACATGGCCTCCAGCACGGTCGCGCTGTGCACCGCGTCCGCGAGCGTCGCCCCGTGCGGGGTGTTCTCGGCGATCGAGCGCAGGAACCGGTACGCCTCGACGACCTTGAGGTCGTCGTAGCCCATGGCGTTCGCCGCGCCCGGCTGGAAGGCGCCGAACTCGCCGTCGCCCGGGCCGACGTACACCGTGCTGACGGGCTGGTCCTGGTACGTCGTGCCGCGGCTGACGCCGAGTTCGTTCATCCGCCGGAAGTCCCAGAAGACCGCGCCCTTGGTGCCGTGCACCTCGAAGCCGTAGTTGTTCTGCTCGCCGACCGAGACCCGGCAGGCCTCCAGCACGCCCCGCGCGCCGGAGGCGAAGCGCAGCAGACAGTTGACGTAGTCCTCGTTCTCGACCGGGCCGAGCTCGCCGCCGGCGGCGCGGCTGTGGCCCGCGGTCGCCCCCGTCGGGCGGGCCCGCTCGGGGACGAAGACCGCCGTGTCGGCCGTCAGGGACGCGATGTCGCCGAGCAGGAAGCGGGCCAGGTCGGCGCCGTGCGAGGCCAGGTCGCCGAGCACTCCGCTGCCGCCCCGCTCGCGCTCGTAACGCCAGGTCAGGGCGCCGTCCGGGTGGGCCGCGTAGTCGCTGAAGAGGCGGATGCGAACGTGGGTGACCGTGCCGAGCTCGCCGGAGGCGATCAGCTCGCGGGCCGTCTCGACGGCGGGCGCGTTGCGGTAGTTGAAGCCGACCGCGCCCTGGACGCCGGCCTTGGCCACCGCGTCCGCGACCGCCCGGGCGTCCTCGGGAGCGAGGCCGACCGGCTTCTCGATCCAGATGTGCTTGCCGGCCTCGGCCATCGCGACGCCGATCTCGCGGTGCAGGAAGTTCGGCGCGGTGATGCTGACCGCCCGCACCCGCGGATCGGCGGCGACCTCGCGCCAGTCCCGGGTGGTGGAGGCGAAGCCGAACTGGTCCGCGGCCTCCTCGGCCCGGCCGGGCACATCCTCGGCGACGGTCACGAGCCGGGGGCGCAGGGCGAGCTGCGGATAGTGGTGCCGGACGCGGGCGTACGCCTGCGAGTGCACCCGCCCCATCCAACCGAACCCCACGACGGCGACCCCGAGGGAATCCACCGCGTCCATCGCGTCCACCGAATCCATCGACTCGACCATGACTGACAGCCCCTCTTTGGACCGGTCCATTTCCTGTCCAGGCCACCCTGCGGGCGGTTTCCCGAGGATGTCAAGGCTTCCCGGTGCCCTTTGACAACCCCGGGCTCGCATGGAACGGTCCATACCATGAGACCGCCGACCATCCGCGACGTGGCCGACCGGGCCGGAGTGTCCAAGTCGCTGGTCTCCCTCGTACTGCGCGGCTCCGACCAGGTGCGCGCCGAGAAGCGGGAGGCCGTCCTGCGCGCCGTGCGCGAGCTGGGCTACCGGCCCAACGCGGCGGCGCGCAGCCTCAGCGAGCAGCGCACCCGCACGATCGGCGTCCTGCTCCACGACCTGCGCAACCCTTGGTACGTCGACCTCCTGGACGGTCTCAACTCCCTGCTGCACGCGAGCGGCCTGCACATGCTGCTCGCCGACGCCCGGCTGAACCGGCACGTCGGCCAGGACCCGGCCGGGCCCTTCCTGGACCTGGGGGCGGACGGGCTGGTCGTGGTCGGCACCCTGCCCGACCCGGCGGCCCTGGAGGCGGTCGCGGCCCGGATGCCGGTGGTGGTCGCCGGAGCCCGGGAGCCGGTGCCGGCCGGGGTGGACCTGGTCGCCAACGACGACGAGCAGGGCGCCCGCCTGGTCACCGAGCACCTCGTCGGACTCGGTCACCGCCGCATCGCCCACCTCGCGGGGTACGGCGCCGTGGCCGACCTGCGTCGGCGCGGCTTCGAGGCCACGATGCGTGCTTTCGGACCGGCCGACGGGGCGCCGGTCGAGGCGGGGGACATGACCGAGGAGGGCGGCTACCGGGCGACGGTGCGGCTGCTGGCCCGCGCCGACCGGCCCACGGCCGTGTTCGCCGTCAACGACATGACCGCGGTGGGGGTGCTGTCGGCGGCCGAGGAACTGGGCCTGCGGGTGCCGCGCGACCTGTCCGTGGTCGGCTACGACAACACCAGCATCTCCCGGCTGCGCCATCTGTGGCTCACGACCGTCGACGGGGCCGGTCGCGAGGTCGGCCGCCGAGCCGCCCGTTGCCTCCTCGACCGTCTCGAACGGCCCGGGGGAGCGGGGCGGGTGCACCTGGCGGCCCCGACCCTCGAGGTCCGAGGGACGACGGGACCGCCTCCCACGGTCTGAGCGCGTACCTCGTCCGCTGGTGCTCGTCCGCCTGGCGAGCCGCCCGGGGCCGGGTGATCGTGGAGCGCATGGCGGATGACACCGCGGCGGTGGACGAATCGCACCCGCACCAGCCGCACGCGCACGACACCCGTGAGGCTCTGCTCTTCGGCGGTGTCTACGGCGCGGTCCTGGCGAGCTCGATGGTCGCCGCCCTCAGCCAGTACGGGCACGCCTCGCGAGGCAGCCGTCGCTACGACGCCGTCTGGCTGCTGGTGACCGCCCTCGCCTCCGCGCTCGCGCACGGCTACGCCCACTACATCGCCGAGCGCGCCCCGCACCGCCGTGGGGACGCGTGGCGCACCCTCGCGCTGGAGTGGCCGCTGGTCGCGGCCGTGCTGCCCACCGTCGCGGTGCTCGCGGGCGCGGGCTGGGGGTGGTGGCCGGCGAACGGGGTGGAGTACCCGGCGTTCGCGTTGAACGTCTGCCTGCTGTTCACCCTGGGCCTGGTCACAGCCCGCTGGGCGCACCGGCCGTGGCCGGTCGCGATACTGATCGGTGCGGTGGACGCGCTGCTCGGCGTGATCGTGGTCGTCGCGAACGCCGTCATCAAGTAACGCGGTCATTCATCAAGTCATGCTCCGCATACCTCAGACAAAATTGTTGACAATCTTGTTTGGCTGGATTTAGGTTCGACACGCACCCACTCAGGGAGGGCACCCATGCCGAAAGAAGCCCGTCCGAGCACCGGGGAGCAGGCCAAGCAGCACGCGCTCGCGCAGCTGCGGCAGGCGATCCTGCACGGCGAGATGGCGCAGGCGCAGCGGCTGGTGGAGCAGGAGCTCGCCGAGCAGTTCGGTGTGACACGGGCCAGTATCCGCGCGGCGCTGATCGATCTGGAGTCCCAGGGACTCGTCGAGCGGATCCGCAACCGAGGCTCGCGGGTGCGGGTGGTGACCGTGGACGAAGCGGTCGCCATCACCGAGTGCCGGATGGTCCTCGAAGGGCTGTGCGCGGCGAAGGCCGCCGTGCTGGCCGACGACGACCAGTTGATCGAGCTGACCGATCTCGGCACGGCCATGACCAAGGCCGTCGCCGACGGCGAGCCGGTCACCTACTCCGACCTCAACCATGAACTGCACGTCCGCATCCGGGAGTTCTCCGGCCAGCGGACCGCGCAGGAACTGCTGGAGCGGCTGAACGCCCAACTGGTCCGCCACCGCTTCCAGTTGGCGCTGAGGCCGGGTCGGCCACAGCAATCCCTGAACGAGCACCTGACCATGATCGAAGCGATCCGGGCCAGAGACCCGCAGGCGGCCGATCGGGCCGCCCGCGCCCACCTCACCAGCGTGATCGAGGCGCTGCGCGACTGATCACGGCTGCGCGGGGCGGGCGGCCCACCTGCCACCAAGGAGATCCGAGAATGACCCAGGCCGACGCGCCCGCCTCCGCACCCCGATCGACGGCACGATCGACCCTCGTCGTCACCGCGCACGCCGGGGACTTCGTGTGGCGGGCAGGCGGCGCCATCGCCCTGGCCGCCGCCCGCGGGGAGCAGGTCACCGTCGCCTGTCTGACCTTCGGCGAGCGAGGCGAGTCCGCCAAGGCGTGGCGCGAGGGCAAGAAGCTCGACGAGATCAAGGCGATACGCCGGGACGAGGCCGAGCGCGCCGCCGCCGCCCTGGGCGCGGAGGTCCGCTTCTTCGACGCCGGCGACTACCCGCTCGTGGCCGGCGCCGAGCTGACCGACCGACTCGTCGCCGTGTACCGGGACACCCAGCCGGACGTCGTCCTGACCCACCCCACCGAGGACCCGTACAACGGCGACCACCCGGCCGCCAACCGGATGGCGCTGGAGGCCCGCATCCTCGCCCAGGCCATCGGCTACCCGGGCGAGGGCGAGATCATCGGCGCGCCGCCGGTCTTCTACTTCGAGCCGCACCAGCCGGAGATGAGCGGCTTCAGGCCCGAGGTGCTGCTCGACATCACCGAGGTGTGGGACACCAAGCGCAAGGCCATGGAGTGCCTGGGCGCACAGCAGCACCTGTGGGCCTACTACACCGACCTCGCCGTCCGCCGGGGCGTCCAGCTCAAGCGGAACGCCGGTCCGAACCTGGGACTTGCGCACACCACCATGGCCGAGGCGTACATGCGGCCGTTCCCGCAGATCGCGCAGGAGCTGGCATGAGCGGGGTCATCGTCACCGACCCGCCGAAGGCGGCGGCCGAGGACGTCGACGCGCTGGCCGGTTTCGCAGTGGCCACGGTGAGCGAGGCGATGGGCCGAACCGGGCTGCTGGGACCGGGCGTTCGCCCCGTCCAGCAGGGCGTACGGGTCGCCGGAACCGCCGTGACCGTGCTCAGCTGGCCCGGCGACAACCTCATGATCCACGCCGCCGTGGAGCAGTGCGGCGAGGGCGACATCCTCGTCGTCACCACCACCTCCCCGTCCACCGACGGCATGTTCGGCGAGCTGTTCGCCACCGCGCTCCGGCGGCGCGGAGTGCGCGGCGTCGTCACCAACGCGGGGATCCGGGACACGCAGGAGCTGCGCGACATGGGCTTCGCGGCCTGGGCCCGGGCCGTCTCCTCGCAGGGCACGGTGAAGGCCACCGGCGGTTCGGTCAACGTGCCGATCGCCATCGACGGTCAGGTCATCCGCCCCGGTGACGTGATCCTCGCCGACGACGACGGCGTCGTGGTCGTCCCGCGCGAGCGCGCCCGTGCCACGGTCGAAGCCGCCGAGGCCCGCGAGGCCAAGGAGGCCCGCACCCGCGCCGCCTTCCTCGACGGCGAACTCGGCCTGGACCGCTACGGGTTGCGGGAGACCCTCGAACGGCTCGGCGTGGAGTACCGGACGTACGACGAGTACGCGGGGGAGTCCTCGTGACCTCCGTGCCCGAGGAGGCGCCCGGTTTCGAGGAGGTGCCCTGTCTGCTGATGCGGGGCGGCACCTCCAAGGGCGCCTACTTCCTCGCCGCCGACCTCCCCGCCGAACCCGCCCTGCGCGACGCGCTGTTGCTGCGTGTGATGGGCAGCCCGGACCCGCGTCAGATCGACGGCCTCGGCGGCGCGCACCCGCTGACCAGCAAGGTGGCGGTGATCTCGCCCTCGGCCGATCCGCGCGCCGACGTCGACTATCTGTTCCTCCAAGTCGCCGTCGACCGACTGGAGGTGAGTGATCGTCAGAACTGCGGCAACATCCTCGCGGGCGTCGGCCCGTTCGCCGTCGAGCGCGGACTCGTCGCCCCTGGACAGCGGGAGACCGCCGTCCGCGTCCGCATGGTCAACTCCGGCGACTGCGCGACGGCGACCTTCCCGACCCCGGGCGGTCGCGTCGACTACTCCGGCGGCGCCGAGATCTCGGGCGTGCCGGGGGCGGCCGCGCCCGTGGTGATCGAGTTCCCGCCGGGCGCTAGTCCGCTGCTGCCCACCGGCAACGTCCGGGACGAGATCGAGGGCGTCGCGGTGACCTGTGTGGACAACGGGATGCCGACGGTGCTGATCGCCGCCTCCGCCCTCGGGGTCACCGGCTACGAGTCGCCCCGGGACCTGGAGGAGGACGTGTCCCTCGCCGCCCGGCTGCGCGCGATCCGCCTGGCGGCGGGCCGGCTGATGGGCCTCGGCGACGTCTCGGACACCACCGTCCCCAAGCTCACCCTGCTCGCCCCGCCCCGGCTCGGCGGCGCGGTCACCACCCGCACCTTCATCCCCGTGCACTGCCACCCCTCCATCGGTGTCCTCGGTGCCGCCGGCGTTGCCGCGGGCCTGCGGATCGAAGGCGGTGTGGGCACGGAGATCGCGGAGCTCAAGCCCGAAAGCGACCGAATCCGCATAGAACATCCCACCGGATTCCTGGACATCGAAAGCAGTCTCGGCACCACCCCCGACGGCCTGCCCTCGGCCCGCCGCACCGCCGTGGTCCGCACGGCCCGCAAGATCTTCGACGGCACGGTCTTCCCCCGCTCCGCCGAGACGGCTCCCAGCCCCCCGCACCCCCTTGGAGATCGACGATGACTCCGCCGCTCGGCGACATCGCCCACATCGGCCACGCCCAGCTCTTCACCCCGGACCTGGAGGCCAGCGTCGCCTTCTTCACGGACTGCCTCGGGCTCACCGTCAACGGGGAGGACGGCGACACCGTCTACCTGCGGACCTTCGACGACTACGAGCACCACAGCCTCGTGCTCACCGCCCGTGAACAGCCCGGCCTCGGCCGGCTCGCCCTGCGCGCCGCCGGTGAGGAGGCCCTCCGGCGCCGGGTCGAGGCGGTCGAGGAGGCGGGCGGCGCCGGCCACTGGGTCGAGGACGAACCCGGCCTCGGCAAGCTCTACGTCACCACCGACCCGGACGGCCACGAGCACGCCCTGTACTGGGAGAGCGAGCACTACCGGGCGCCGGACGAGCTGAAGCCCGCGCTGAAGAACCAGCCGCAGGCCAAGCCCAACCGGGGCGTGGGGGTGCGGCGTCTGGACCACATCAACTTCCTCGCCGCCGACGTGCTCGCCAACTCCGAGTTCCAGCAGCACGTCCTCGGCGCCCGGCCCACCGAGCAGATCCGGCTCGACACCGGGAGGATCGCGGCGCGCTGGCTGACGTACACGAACAAGTCGTACGACGTCGTCTACACCTCGGACCGGACCGGCAGCGCCGGCCGGCTGCACCACATCGCCTTCGCGACCGACACCCGCGAGGACATCCTGCGGGCGGCCGACCTCGCCATCGACAGCGGGGTGTTCATCGAGACGGGTCCGCACAAGCACGCCATCCAGCAGACGTTCTTCCTGTACGTCTACGAGCCCGGCGGCAACCGCATCGAGCTGTGCAACCCGCTCACGCGTCTCGTCCTGGCCCCCGACTGGCCGCTCGTCACCTGGACCGAGGAGGAGCGCAAGAAGGGGCAGGCCTGGGGCCTGAAGACGATCGAGTCCTTCCACACGCACGGCACCCCGCCGGTGGCGTAGCCGGCCGGACGTAGCCGGCCGGATGGGCGCGGCGAACTGTTGATGAAGGGCCGCACCGACGAGGCCCGCGAGCCGACCGCCCGCTACGACGTCGAACTGCCCGCCGCGAAGTCCGCCAAGCAGGGCGCGGCCGACCGCTGGAACGCGCTCAAGAACCTGTTCCGCGACGGCGAGTGGACCCAGACCCTGCAGTACTGGCCGGCCTCCTTCGGCGGTCTCCTCCTGGTCTACGGCGTCGCCACCTGGCTGCCCACCCTGATGCGCAGTGCTGACGAGGAGCTGGTCGGCGTCCACTGAACCGGCCCACCGGGGGCGAGGGCGGACGCCGGCCCCGCACGGGGTGCGGGGCCGGCGTCCGGCGTTTCCCGGGGGCTGCGGGGAGTTCGTCGGCTGCGGGTCGGTGGGGGCTGGTCGCGCGGTTCCCCCGCGCCCCTGGGGGTTGCGGTCGCGGGTGTTGTCCGGCGCCCGGCGCTTTCAGGGGTTGCGGGCGTCGGGGTCGGGCTGCTCGGGGTGCGGTCGGGCTCGTCTCGCGGGACGCTCGTCCTATGAGTGAGCGTTGGGATGTGCGGCGGGCGGGGGCGACGGACGCCTCGCACCGGGTGCTGATGATTCCGGGGGCGCTGTGCACGACCGAGTTCTACGCGGACGTCATGGCGGAGCCGGCGCTGGCGGGCCTCGGGATGGTCGCGGCGACCCAGCCGGGGTTCGGGCGGACCGAGGCGCCCGTGAACGTCTCCATGGAGAGCTATGCCCACCTGATGGCGGACTTCGCCGCCGAGGCCCGCTGCGACGCCGTCGTCGGGCACAGCCTGGGCGCGAACGTGGCGCTCGAGATGGCCGCGCTGGGCCTGTTCAAGGGGCCGCTGGTGCTGCTGTCGCCGACCTTCTCGCGCGGTGACGAGGAGCGGTTCCTGACGGTCCTGAACAGCCTGGGCAGAGTGCCGGTGCTCGGCGCCGCGGCCTGGAAGGCCATGCTCACGCTGCTGCCCCGGGCCGTGAAACACGAACTGCCGCCGCATCGCGCAGAGGCGCTGGCGACGGTCATGGGCGGCCACGACCCGGCGGTCTGCCGCCAGATCGTGCGCGGTTACTACGCGTATCTGGACCGGTATCCGTCCCTGGTCCCGAGGCTGTGCGAGGCCGGCGTCCCCGCCTGGGTGGTGCGCGGCGACCGCGATGCCGTCGGCCTGACCGACGCCGAGCGGCGCGGCCTCGAAGCCTGCCCGGACGTCCGCCTGGTCACCGTGCCCGACGCGGGGCATCTCCTCCTCGTCGACCAGCCGGCCGCGGTCGCCGCGGTCATCGCGCAGGCGGCCACGGCGTCGGTGCGCTGAAAGCCACAGGTCGGCGCGATCTCACCGAGCGCGCCGAGAAGTCGGGAGGAGGGGGCCGGGGCGGCTTCCCGCTCTCCCGGTCCCTCGGGCTCAGGAGGTCGCGGTGGTCGCCTTCCTGATGTGACGGGCCATCAGGGCGTAGGTGGTGCGGGCCCGTTCGTCGTCCTTGGTGTCGTAGCCGTGGTCGGCTCCCTCGACCTCGTGGTGCTCGACGAGGGCGCCGGCCGTGCCGAGGCGCTCGGCGTACCGGGCCGCCTCGTTCCGGAGCAGGTCGTACTCGGCGGTGATCACCAGCGCCGGGGCGATGCCCCTGAGATCGGCGGTGTCCGCGACGCCCGCGGGCGAGACGAGCCGGTGGGCGCGCTCGCGGGCGTCGGGCACGTAGGCGGTGTCGAAGATCTCCCCCATCCACGGCCGCAGCATGGGCTTGGCGACGGCCGCCTTCTTGGCCTTCGCGCCGGTGGCAAGGTCCAGCGGCGGGTAGTGCAACACCTGGAGCGCCATCGTGGGGCCGCCCTGCTCCAGCGACTGCCGGGCCACGGCCGCGGTGAGTCCGCCGCCGGCGCTCTGCCCGCCCACGGTGAGCCGTCCGCCGTCCCAGCCGTGCTCCGCGCCGTGCTCGGCCACCCAGCGCACGACGTCGTGGGCCTGCGTGGTCGGCGCCGGGAACGGGTGCTGCGGGGCGACGACGTACTTGACGTTGACGACGACCACGCCCGCCTCGACGGCGAGGAACCGGCACAGCGCGTCGTCCACCGCCGGCATCGACATGACGTAGCCGCCGCCGTGGAAGTTGACGTGCACGGGCGGACGCGTCGCCGTCCCGGTCGGCGGCGCGTACACCGTGACCGGGGCCGGGGCGACGGAGGTCGGCACCGTCAACTCGCTGACATCGCGCGGGTATTCGGGGAAGCGGGCCTGCCAGGCGGCCGGTGAGCCAGGGCCGCCGGAGCGTCGGCTCGCGAGCTCCGTGAGGCTCTGCATCGTCTTCGCTGCGAGGGCGGCCACGGCCGGTCGGGCCAGGATGGACATACGCGTTCCGTTCGTCGAGCCGTACCGTCGATCGCCAGGATTCCTGATGATGGGAACGGGGCGAACGTTGCCTGCCGCGGCACTAGCACGGCGCGACCCGGATCCGCACCCGCGCGTCACTCGCGCCGGGCCACGATCCGGTACGCGTTGGACACGCCCAGCCGGTGCGACAGCGGCCGTGCCGCGAACCGGTCGAGCAGGGTGCCCACGATCAGCGCCGGAATCCCGGCGAGCAGCACCGCCCCGCGCACCGCGCGGCGCAGCGCGTTCGGCGGCTCCGCCAGCCAGGGCGCGTCCTCGCGCGGCGCCGCGTGGTCCAGCGCCAGCCAGACGGCGGCCAGCAGGTCGACCGGGTCGTGCGGTTCGGCGTGCTGCTCCGCGACCACGGTGAAGCCCAGGCCGAAGAGCCGTTCGCGCAGGTTGGCCACCGGGACGAAGTGCAGGTGCTGCGGCTGGAGCCACGGCAGCCACCAGCGGCCCAGGAGCCGGGCGTAGCGGCTCTCGGGGTCCGGCACCTCGATGAGGAGATGCCCGCCGGGCCGTACCGTGCCGCGTGCCGCGCGCAGTTCCCGGTCGGGGTCGGTGCTGTGCTCCAGGTAGTGGAACATGCTCACCACGTCGTAACGGGCGGCCAGTTCGGGCGCGAGGTCGGGGAAGCTGCCCCGGTAGCCGTGCGCCACCCGGCCCTCCCGCTCGGCGAGTTCGACGCCGTCGGTGAAGTCGAGGCCGTCGAACGTCGTGTCGGGCAGCACCTCCTGGGCGGCCGCGCAGAAGTGACCGTGCCCGGTGCCGACGTCCAGCCAGGCCTTCGGGGCCGAGTCGTGCGGCAGCATCGACTCGGCCCGCCCCCGGTACATCCTCGTGCGGCCCCCGAAGGTGTCGCCGAGCTTCTTCTCGCCCAGCCCGTCGTAGAAGTCCCGGTAGTAGAACTCCAGGCCCTTTGCGCTCAGCCGAGGGTTCTGGAAGGTGTGCCCGCAGCCCCCGCAGCGGTCCAGGACGAACCGGCCCGGTTTGTGCTGGAGCAGGTCGGTGGTGCGCAGCCGGGTGGTCAGCTCCGTCGATCCGCACCAGGGGCAGGTCGTGCGCCGGGGCTCGAAGAGGCGGTCCGGGCCGGCGGCGATGTCGGCCTGGTAGGCGGGGCGCAGCTCGGCGATCCGCTCGGCGGACTTGGTCTCGTCGTCGCTCATCTGAACTCCCTGACCAGTTCGTCGAGTTGGGCTGCCGCGGCGGACGCGCCGCCCGCGGCGCGGAACGCCTTGCGGATCCGGTCGGCCGCGGCGCGGTATCCGGGGTCGTCCAGGACGGCGTCGATCGCCGCGCCCACCTGCCGTGCGCCGGCCCGGCCGAACCGCACCCGCACCCCGGCCCCCGCCTCCGCGACCTGCCCGGCGACCACCGGCTGGTCGTCGCGAATGGGAGCCACCACGAGCGGCACTCCGTGCCACAGCGCCTCGCACACGCTGTTGTGCCCGGCATGGCAGACGACCGCCCCGACTCCCCTTTCCAACAGGGCGAGTTGCGGCACGGACGGCACGATCAACACGTCCTTGTCGTCCTTGTCGCCGTCGTGAGCCGGCTCCAGCGTGCCGCCGGGGTCGACGATCACCGCCTGCACCCGGTCCGCCCGTTCACGCAGGGCGCTTCGGCACACGTCGAGGAACCGGCCGCCGACGTCGGTGTTGGCCGTGCCCAGCGTGACCAGCACGGTCGCGCGACCGCTGGCACCGGGTGCGCGACCGTGGGCGTCGAGCCACTCCCAGGGAAAGCCGGGGGCGGCCGGGCGAGCGGTGATCGACGGCCCGACCCAGCAGACCCCTGCGCGGGAGTCGCCCGCCAACTCCGGTGTGCTGAAGGCGAGGACGAGATGCGGCGAGAAGCGGGGGTCGGCGGTGCCCGCCGGGTCCCCGACGGCGGCCCGCAGCCCGGCGAGCCGCCCGTCCAGCCACTCCCTGACCTTGGGCAGCCCGGCGAGGGGGTCGGTGAACTCGGCCGACGTGGTCGCCGAGGTGGCCCACGGCACCCCCAGCCGCTCCGCGACCAGCGCGCCCGCGAAGGCCTGCTGGTCGGCGACGACGACGTCCGGCCGGAACGCCTCGACGGCCGTCCGCACCCCCGGCGCCATCGCCTCGGCCAGCGGCAGCAGATACCACTCCCACAGGAACTTCAGCGCTTCCGGGCCGCGCAGTTCGGCGGGCCGCTCGCCCTGCGGCGCTCCGGCGCACGCGAAGACGGCCCCGGCCGCGGAGCCCGCCAGCCGCAGGACCAGCTCCGGGTCGGAGCACGCCCACGCCACCAGGTGTCCCCGCGCGGTGAGTTCGGCGGCGACGCCCACCGTCGGGTTGATGTGCCCGACCAACGGCGGTACGACGAACAGGAATCGGCTCACCCGGCCGCCTCCGCCGCGACCCGCCCGGCCTCGTCGACCAGGGTCAGGATGTGCCCGCCGACGGTCCCCGAGGCCTCCACCAGGATCGAGTGCTCGTGCCCCGGGATCACCACGGTCCGGCAGTCCGGCAGCACCGCCTCCAGCCAGGGCGCCAGCTCGGCCAGGTCGGAGTCGCCGCCGAACACGCCCAGCACCGGGCATCCCACCGAAGCGATCTGAGCCTCCGTCAGCACTCGGCTGGCAGGGATGTCCCGGCCGAGCGAGGTCTCGCGCACCAGACGGGCCGCCCCCTTGGCGAGGCGGGCGGTGTGGTGGCCGCGGTGGGCGGCGATCCAGTCGATGGTCTCGGACTCGCTGTGGGCGAGCTGCGTCACCACCCGGCTCAGGATGTCCTCCAGCTTCACCGCCCAGGCGGCGGTGGCCGGTTCGGACTCGATGAGGCTGACGCTCGCCGCCCGCTCCGGGTGCCGGGCCGCGTAGCCGAACGCGATCGTGCCGCCGTAGGAGTTGCCGACCAGGTGCACCGGACCGGTCACCGCCAGCCGGTCGAGCAGGGCGGCCAGGTCGTCGACGTTGTCGTCCAACGTGTAGCCCTCGGCGGGCCGTTCGCTGCGGCCGTGGCCGCGCAGGTCGTACATCACGACGTCGAGGCCGGCCGCCGCGAACGCGGGCGCGACGGTGAAGTAGTAGCTGGCCAGGCTGTCGGTGAGCAGACCGTGCACCAGCACCACGGTGGCGGTGGCCGGCCGGCCCTCCCGGGGGCCGAGCCGCTGTACGTGCAACCGGACCGCGCCGGTGTCGACCATCGCCATGACTCAGCTCGCCTCCGCGGCCTTCAGGCTCGTCACGACGTACTCGACGAGCCGTCCGACGGTCAGCTCGATGATCTCGTCGAACTCCATGCCGGCCAGGAACTCGGCGAAGTTGACCCGGTCGCCGTACCGTTCCTGGAGCAGACCGGCCAGGGTGACCAGGTCGATGCTCTCCAGCTCCAGATCGCGGTTGAAGGTCGTCCGCATGCCGATCTCGACGTCGTCGAGGCCGTACTCGTCCTCCAGGAGCCGCGCGAGCATGCCGGTGAGATCGGCGAGCACGGACTCCGGGTCGGCGGCGACCGGGGTGTCGGCGGCGGTGACGGGGATGGGGGGAGTGGGAGAGGTCATCGGGCGTCGTGCTCCTTCGCGGTCGGGTGTCCCGTCGTCCATGCCACTACGTAGGCGCGGTCCGGCAGCCGGGGCGGGTTGGCGGCCGGTGCGCAGTGCACGGGGTAGGCGCGTTCCAGGCGGCCCGATACCGTCAGCCGGTCGCCGGACGGTGTCGCGTCGAACACGGTGAAGTCCCGTGGCCGGCCGCCGAATCCGGTGCCCTCCGCCTTGGCGACGGCTTCCTTCGCCGTCCAGAAGCGGGTGAACCACAGGGCCTCGGAGTCGCCGGTCTCCGCCGACAGCCGGCGCAGCAGCCGCAGTTCGTCCGTGCCGAGGGCGACGGCGAGGGCCTCCGGGGTGCGGTCGGTGACCTCCTCGATGTCGATCCCCGGACCGGGGCCCGGCGTGTGCGGCCGGACGATCGCCGCTCCCGCCTCCGCGCAGTGGGCCAACGACACGTCCAGCGGCGGCAGTTCGCGGCCGTGCACGCCGGTGACGTACGGGCGGCCCGCCTCGTCGTTGCGCACCCGCAGCTCCGCCGGGAAGACCGGGCCCTCGCCCTGGTCCCACAGCCACTGCCGTACCGCGTCCTTGACCGCGATCCGGCCCAGCAACCACTGCCGGCGCCCGCGCGGCGCGTGCTGCGCGTACTCCGAACGCTCGGTCCCGCCGAGGGAGTTGCGCATGATCAGCTCACGGGAGGCCAGGTCCGGCCAGCGCTCGTGCAGCAGTTGCCAGCCGCCCGGCCGGGACTCGGACAGCGTGTTGCGGTCGGGAAAGCGCTCGACGGGCCGGGTCTTCGGGTCGTTGTCGAAACGGCGGTCCTGCCAGCCGGACAGCTCCGCCCACACCGCGCCCCCGACCGTGAGCTGGACGTCGGCCTCCAGGAACGTGTCGGTGAGCGAGGTGATCCGCACCAGGCAGCCCACCTCGGTCCCCGGCGCCGGATGCGGCCCGTGGAAGCGCATCTCCCGCATCCCGACCGGGAACACCACGGTCCGTTCCGTACGGGTCGCCATGATCCAGTAGCCGAGGATCTGGCCGACGTTGTCCAGCAGCGCCCCGGGCGCCGGCGGGGTGGTGATGACCCCGCGTACATGCCGGTCGCCGATCGCGGTGAGTTCCGTGACGCCCTGGAACGCCGGGCCGTGGAACATCCAGCGCTCGCTGTAGAGCTGGGCGGCGGTGTGGTCGGGGGCGCGTTCGGTCGCGGGGTCGGTGGTCCAGGGGGCGGAGGGCGGGGCGGGGTGCGCGGCGGCGAGCTCCACCGTGGCGCGGGCCCGCGGGCCGAAGGAGACGGCCAGCCGGTCGGGGCCCTCGGGGGTCGCCGTCACCGGCACGTCGACGGCCGGGGTCGCGGTGAGCCACTCCTCGAACCGGGCCCCGTGCACGGCGACCGGCACGGTGCCGGGGGCCGCCTCGCAGGCCGTGTCCACGATGAGTTGCACGATCGTCGTCGCCGGGACCACCGGCCACCGGTCGGCGACGTCGGGCCAGCCGACGCGCTGGGGGTAGAAGCAGTGGTCCATGAGGTACGGCATGGTGTCGGGGGAGACACGGACGGTGGCGCGGCGCGGGGCGAGCGGGGCGGGCGGGGCCGGGGCGTTCATCAGGGCCGCGGCCGTGTCCGCCGTCTCACGCAGCAGCGCGCTCAACTCGGCGGCGATCGGGGAGCGTTCGGTGAGGGCGTCGAGCGGTGAGGAGCTCCCAGTCGCGTTGCGAGGGCGCAGTCCGCTGCGGAGTTCGGCCAGCTTCTCCGGCGGGAGTGACACCAGCGCGCCGCCCAGATCCAGCCGCACGGGCGGACGTTGCGCCTTGGCATCGGTGGGGGAGGCCAGGGCCGGTGCCACCGCCGCTCCCGCCGTCCACAACGCGGTGGCCACCCGGCGGAGTTGGGCGAGGCCCGTGCGGTGGGGCGAGTTGGCGGCGACGACCAGGTGGTCACGGCCGCCGAGGGTGTCGCCCACGAGGGAGCCGAGCTGCCCGGGGCCGACCTGTACGTACACCCGGTGACCGGCCGCGTACAGCGCCTCGGTCAACTGCCGGAAGCGGACGGGTTCCAGCAGGTGCCGCACGAACAGCGCCCGGATCCCCGCCTCGTCCTCGGGGAACGGCGCGGCGGTCGTCCCCGACCAGAGAGGGGTGTGCGGCCGATGCAGCCGGAACCGGTGGGCGGCCTCCTCGATGGGGCCGAGATGGGGGCGCAGCATCGGGGTGTGGAAGCCGGACCGGAAGGGCAGCACCTGGCTGAGCACGCCCTGGGCGCGGAAGGCCCGCACGAAGTCCTCCACCGCCGCCTGCGGGCCGCACACCATCGACTGGCCGGGCGCGTTGTCATGGGAGAGGACGAGTCCGGCCGCGGTGCCGCCCTCGTCGCGCAGGGCGGCCAGGACACGCTCGGCGGAGGCTCCGATCGCGCCGAAGGCCAGCCCGGGGACCGTCACCGAGTCGGGGTCGAAGCCGGCCATGAACGCGTCGACCTCGTCCCCGGAGTACATTCCGGCCGCCGCCATCGCCGTCCACTCGCCCACGCTGTGCCCGGCGACCGCGTCCGGCACGATGCCGCTGCGGCGCAGCGCCGCGTCGAGGAGGCGGCCGACGGCGACGACGCCGAAGCCGTGGCGGCCGACATCGCCGGCCCGGCCCGTGTCGACCGGAAGGGCGGGCAGACCGAAGTGGGCTGCCACGTCGTCGACGTGAGGCGTGAAGTCGCCCTCCAGACCCGGGAAAAGGAACGCGAGGCCGCCCGGACCGGAGCCCAGCAGAGGGCTCGGCCGGAACCAGACGTCGCTGCGGCCGTGCCAGGCGCGCTGCCCCGCGACCGCGCGGCGGGCCAGGGCGAGCCGCTTGACGGTCGGGTCGACGATGCCGAGGCGGGCCGGGCCCGCGCCCGGGTGCGGGTGGGCGGCGTCGAGTCCTGCGGCCCGCACGGCGTCGTCGTCGGCGTCCAGGAGCGCGGCGAGGCGCGCGGGGGAGTCGGCGGCGAGCAGCAACACGCGCTCGGGTTCGGCGACTTCCAGGACCGGGCGCGTCGGTGTCGACACGACCGCGCGGGCGCCCCGCCTGCCCGGCGGCTCCTCCAGCACCACGTGCGCGTTGATCCCGCCGAACCCGAACGCGTTCACGGCGGCGCGGCGCACCGGCCGGCGTGCGCCGCTCTCCCAGTCGGCCGCCTTCTCCAGGGTGCGAAAGCGGGTGCGGGCCAGGGCGGGGTGCGGGTCGTCGCAGTGCAGCGTGGGGAGCAGTGTGCGGTGGTGGACCGCGAGGGCGGCCTTGACCAGGCCGGCGACCCCGGCGGCGGGCATGGTGTGCCCGATCATCGACTTGACCGACCCCAGGACGGCTTCACCGTCCCCGGGTCCGCCGAACACCGCGGCCAGCGTGGCCAGTTCGGCTCCGTCGCCCGCCGGGGTCGCGGTGCCGTGCGCCTCCAGCAGACCGACCGAGCCGGGCTCGGCGGGGTCGAGCCCGGCGGCCCGCCACGCCTGTCGCACGGCCTGCGCCTGACCGCCGGGGTCGGGGTTGACCAGCCCGGCCGCGCGGCCGTCGCTCGCCACGCCGGTGCCCCGGATCACGGCGTAGATCCGGTCGCCGTCGCGCTCGGCGTCGCCCAGCCGCTTGAGGGCGACGACGCCCGTCCCCTCGCCGATCAGGATCCCGTCGGCGTCCCGGTGGAAGGGCCGGATGCGCTGGCTGGGGGAGAGTGCGCGGAGCTGGGAGAAGACGCTCCACAGGGTGATGTCGTGGCAGTGGTGGACGCCCCCGGCGAGCATCAGGTCGCAGCGCCCGGAGGCGAGTTCGCCCACCGCCTGGTCCACGGCGACCAGCGACGAGGCGCAGGCCGCGTCCACGGTGTACGCCGGCCCCCGCAGGTCGAGCCGGTTGGCGACCCGGGAGGCGGCGAGGTTGGGCACCAGGCCGATCGCCGACTCGGGGCTGTCCGGACCGAGCCGTTCGGTGAACGCCGTGCGCACCCGGTCGAGTTGGTCACCGGTCAGGTCGGGCAGCAACTCGCCAAGGGTGCGCACGAGTTGGCCCGCGGTGCGGACCCGCTGGTCGAGTCGGACGAGACCGGGGGTGAGGTAGCCGCCCCGGCCGAGAACGACGCCGACCCGCCCCCGGTCGGGGAGGCGGTCCATGCCCCCGGCGTCCTCGACGGCGGCCGCGGCCACGTGCAGGGCGATGAGCTGGTCGGGCTCGGTCCCGGCCACCGAGTTCGGCATGATCCCGAACCGGGTGACCTCCACCTCCGCAAGTCCGTCCACGAACCCGCCCCGCCGCGCGTACACCCGGTCGGCGACGGCCGGTTCGGACGCGGTGCCGGGACGGTAGAACTCGGCGTCCCAGCGTCCGTCCGGCACTTCGCCGATCGCGTCCACGCCGTCGCGCAGGTTGCGCCAGTAGGCGTCCAGATCGGCGGCGCCCGGCAGCAGCACCGCCATCCCGACTATGGCCACCTGAGTTTGACGAACCGTCACCGAACTCGTCACCAGCCCGACGCGGTGTAGACGACCGCGGTGGCGGACTCCTCGCCCCAGGCCAGCTCCCGCAGCAGCGCCGCGGTGCCCTCCTCGGGGTCGATCAGCCGGATGCCACGGCGGGCGTACTCGCGGGCCAGCTCCACCCCGACCATCCCGGCGTGCGCGGCCGAGGGCGCCCACGGGCCCCAGTGCACGGTCACCGCGCGGCGCCCGGTGCGGGCGGCGAAGGCCGCGCCGAGGGTCTCCAGCGCGTCGTTGGCGGCCGCGTAGTCCACCTGACCCCGGTTGCCCAGGACGGCGGAGATCGAGCCGAACAGCACGGTGAACGCGGGTGCCGCGGGCAGTTCCTCCAGCGCGGTGAGCAGCGCGTCGGCGCCGGTCGCCTTCGTGCCGTAGACCCGCTGGAAGGACTCGGCGCTCTTCTCGGCGACGAGCCGGTCCTCGATCACGCCGGCCGCGTGCACCACGCCGTCGAGTCGGCCGTGTTCGGCGTGGATCTCCTTCACCGCCTGGAGCACCGCCGCCGGCTCCCGGAAGTCGACCGAGCGGTAGCGGGCCCGGCTGCCGAGCGCGTCGAGTTCGGCCAGGGTCGCCGTGATCTCCCGTTGCGCCAGCAGGAGTTCGGCCGCCCGATTGATCTCCGCGGGCTTCGTACCGCCGCGGGCGGCGAGCGCCGCGCGCAGCTCGGCCGGGGTGTGCGCGGCCGCGGTGTCCGCGTCCTCGGGCCCCTCCGGCGCGGGCGTGCGGCCGAGCAGTTCCAGCCGGCAGCGGGACGCGGCGGCGAGCGCGGCGGCGAACTGCGCGGTGATGCCGCGCGCCCCGCCGGCCAGCAGCACCACCGAGTCCTGGTCCAGGCCGAGCGCGGCCGCCTCCGCGGCTCCGTCCCCGGCCGGTCCGGCGCCGGTGCTGCCGAGAGCGCCGAGCGGCGCCTCGACCAGCTCGAAACCGTGCCGGCCGGCCGCCGTGCGCAGCACGACCGGGGTGCGGTCCGGCGCGACGGCCTCGGCGATCACGGCGTCCGCGACGGCTGACGGCGAGGCGTCGGCGAGCTCGACGACCCGGGCGACCGTCTCCGGGTACTCGCGGGCCACGGTCCGGAACAGCCCGCGCAGCCCCGCGGTCCGGGCGTCGGGCGTCTCGCCGTCGGCCGCCCGGAGGGCGAGGATCCGGCGCGGGCCGCGCGCCAGGGCCGCCTTCAGGACGGGGAACGCGTCGGGCAGGACGGGCGTGTCGTCGTCACCGGCGAGGGCTCCGAGACACAGCACGCCGTCCACCGGCCCGTCCGCCTCCGTGAGGACGTGATCAGGGGTGCGGACGACGGCGTCGGCGCCGTGGGCCGTCAGACGGGCGGCGGCCTCGGGAGCGTCCCCCAGGAGGATCCAACGGGTGCCGGAGAGCAGGGTGGCGGGGGCGGGTTCGTCGGCGGGTTCGTCGAGCGGGACCTGCCGCAGCACGTGCCGCCTGGGCGGCTCGCCCGTCACCTCCTGGAGGACGACCGTCTGCGGGGCCTGCTGTGCGACCTGCTGCGGGACCTGGTGGGAAGCATCTGCGGTGGCAGGTGCGGGCTTCCCGGTCGTCGGTACGGGTGCCGGGGCGCCGAGCCGGGCGGTGAGCCAGTCGGTCACCGCGGCGGCCGTACGCGCCTTCGCCAGCTCCTCCAGCTCGTCGTCGCCCATCGAGGTCAGGTCGGCGTCGGCCCCGGCGCCGAGGCGCTTGGCCAGCTCGCCCGCGATCTCGGCCCGCTTGATGGAGTCGATGCTGAGATCCGCCTCGAGGTCGAGGTCGGGCTCGATCATGTCGATCGGGTAGCCGGTGCGCTCGCTGATGATCTCCAGGACGACCTGCTGGACGTCGACCGCGCCGGCCGGTTCCACAGAAGCGGGCACCGGGGCCGCTGTCTCCGGTTGCGGAGAGGGGAGTTGGGGGACCGCCTGGATCACCTGCGGTGTCACCGCCACGGGCGAGGCGATCGGTGCGCCCGGGGTGGACCCGAAGTAGGTGAGCAGCACGTCCCGTTGGGCGGCGATCATCTCCCGGCTGGTGCGCAGGAATTCGGAGACGATCGCGTCCCGGTGGTCGGACGGGACGCCGTGCGGGGGGTTCGTCGTCACAGTCGTCTCCAGGGTCTTGGGGGTCTCCACGACTCGGCGGGCCGGTGCGAGCGCACCGGGCAGGAGTGCGCCGGCGGCGGTGCGGACCAACTGACCGTCCACCGTCCAGCCGGGCCGCTTCGGCACGGGGGTCCGCACCGCGTCCACGGCGTCCCGGCCGCGCAGCAGCCACCCGGTGCGCACCGGCAGCCCCGCGACGGCGAGCGCGGCCAGGGCGTCCAGCCAGCCGCGCAGACCGCCGCCGGGCCGGGGCTCGCAGGCCACCGTGCGGTGCGGACGGTCGCCGAGGATCTGACCGACCAGCCGGGTCAGCACCGACCCGGGACCGGCTTCGACGAAGACGCGGGCGCCCGCCTCGTACATCGCCTCGATCTGTTCGGCGAAGGCGACCGGGGCGCCGATCTGGGCGGCGAGCTCGGCCCGTACCGCGTCGGCGGCGGCGGGGTAGGGGGCGGCGGTGCGGTTGGACCACACCGGGAACTCGGGAGCGTGCACCGGGCGTTCGCCGAGCGCCGCGGCGAACCGGTCGCCCGCGCCCGCGACGAGCGGGCTGTGGAAGGCGCAGGCGACGGGGATCCGCTTGGCGCCGAGACCGGCCTCGCGCAGCAGCCGTACGGCCTCGGTGACGGCGGCCGTCGGGCCCGAAATCACCGTCTGCTCGGGCGAGTTGCGGTTGGCGACGACGACGGAGTCCGGTGCGGAGGCCGTCTTGAGCGCCTGCGTCACCTCCGCCGCGCCCGCCGAGACGGCGGCCATGGTCCCGGGATCACCGCCCGAGCCTTCGGCTGCCCCGGCGGCTTCGAGGATCGCCGTCGCCCGCTCCGCGCTGAGTTCCAGCAGCGTTTCCGGGGTCAGGGCGCCGGCCGCGCAGAGGGCGACCAGCTCGCCGTAGCTGTGTCCGGCGGCCATGTCGGGGCGTACCCCGGCCGCGGTGAGCACGGCGTGGGCGGCGAGGCCCGCGATGCCGAGGGCCGGCTGCGCGACCCGGGTGTCGGTCAGCGCGGCCTGCTGCCGGCCGCGTACGGCGTCGTCGAAGGCGGCTGGCGGGTAGAGGGTGTCGGCGTGGGCGCGGCCGAGTTCCAGGTAGGGGCGCAGCTCGGGGAGGGCGACGAACAGCTCGGCGAGCATGCCGGTGCGCTGGCTGCCCTGGCCGGGGAAGAGGAAGGCGACCTTGGCCTCGCCGGGGGCGCCCTCCTGATCGGCTTCGGCGCGGTGGACGCCTCGCGGCGCGCGTTCCCGGGTGGGTTCGGTCAGCGCCTGCCGCAGCTTCTCGACCAGGTCGGTCACGTCCGTCGCCACGACGGCGAGCCGCGCCGGGTCGCCGCCGGCGTCCGACCGCCGCGCCGCGGCGAGCGCCAGGTCCCGCAGCCGCCAGGGGCTGCCCTCCGCCTCCGCCGCCTTGAGGAGCTCCTCCATCGCGCGGCGGGCCGTGGCCTCGTCCCGGCCCCGGAAGACGAACAGCTCGGCCGGCCAGGCGTCCAGTCCCCGCACGGGCGGCACACCGTCGGCGTAAGCGCTGAGCACCACATGGAAGTTGGTCCCGCCGAAGCCGAACGCGCTGACTCCCGCGACCCGTTCCTCCGCAGGCGTGGCCCAGGGGCGGGCCTCCGCGTGGAAGGCGAAGGGGCTGTCGTCCGCGTTCCAGGCCGAGTTGGGGGCCTCGACGTGCAGGGTGGGCGGCCGGACACCGGTGTGCAGGGCCAGCACCGTCTTGATCAGTCCGGCCAGTCCGGCGGCGCACTTGGTGTGGCCGATCTGCGACTTCACCGAGCCGATCACACAGCCGCCCGGCCGCGCCCCGGCCTCGCCGAACACCTCGCTGAGGATGCCGAGTTCGGTGCGGTCGCCGACGACTGTCCCGGTGCCGTGCGCCTCGACGAGCCCGACGTCGGCCGGGGAGACGCCCGCGTTGCGGTAGGCGCGCTCCAGAGCCGAGCGCTGGCCCTCGGGCCTGGGGGCGGTCAGCCCGAGGGAGCGGCCGTCGCTGGAGGAGCCCAGGCCCTTGATGACGCCGTAGATCCGGTCGCCGTCGCGTTCGGCGTCCGTGAGCCGCTTGAGGACGACGCAGGCCACGCCTTCGCCGAGCGCGATGCCGTCCGCCGAGCCGTCGAAGGCGCGGGAGCGGCCGGTCGGCGACAGGGCGTGCACGGAGGAGAAGAGGACGTAGTCGTTGATGCCGTTGTGCAGGTCGGCGCCGCCGCACAGCACCACGTCGGAGGTGCCGCCGACCAGCTCCTTGCAGGCGACGTCCACCGCGGCCAGCGAGGAGGCGCAGGCGGCGTCGACGGTGTAGTTGGCGCCGCCGAGGTCCAGCCGGTTGGCGATCCGCCCGGAGATGACGTTGGCGAGCATGCCGGGAAAGGAGTCCTCGGTGAGCCGCGGGAGCTGGCCCTCCAGGCCCGCCGGGACCTTCCCGTAGTAGGAGGGCAGCACCGCGCGTAGCGTCGCCGCGTTCGACAGGTCGCTGCCCGCCTCCGCACCGAACACCACGGAGGTGCGGGAGCGGTCGAACTCCCGGCCCCCGTCGCCGTATCCGGCGTCCTCCAGGGCGCGCCGGGCCGCCTCCAGGGACAGCAGCTGCACCGGCTCGATGTTGCCGAGGGACGTCGGCGGGATGCCGTAGCGCAGGGGGTCGAACGGGATGCGGGGCAGGAAGCCGCCCCACTTGGACGCAGTGGACTCCCCGTGGTGGACGGCCGGGTCCCACCGGTCGGCCGGGACCTCGCCGACCGCGTCCACGCCCCCGACGACGTTCGCCCAGAAGGCAGGCAGGTCGGGCGCCTGCGGGAACATGCACGCCATGCCGACGACGGCGATGTCGAGCGGGGCGGGCGCGACCGGCTCCCGCACCTCGTCCGGCAGACCCAACTCGGCGGCGCGTGCGCAGAGATGCTCGTCCGCGCCCGTCGTCACGGACTCGTGGAGCGCCGCGACCGTGGTGGTCGCCGAGCGCAGCACGGCCACCTCACCGGCCATGAACATTCCCTCGGCGAGCTGGCGTTGCTCGTCGACCGCGGCGAGAGCCCCGTCGGCGTCCCGGGTCGTCCCCTTGCTGGCGAGGCGCAGCCGGCCGACGTTGAGCCGCTCCAGCTCCTCCCAGATCCGCCGGTCCGGGACGCCCTCGGCGCGTAACCGGGCTTCCTCGCCACGGTAGTCGGCGGCGAACGGGCTGGGCACGCAACGCGTGGCATGACCCGGCGCCGACTCCAGGAGCGTGGTGCGCTCGGCGTCCATGACCTGCCGTTGGAAGAGCGGCTGGATCGCGCCGTGCGCCACCGCCTCCTCGGTGAACAGGTAGGCGGTGCCCATCAGCACGCCGACGGCCGCTCCGCGAGCGGTGAGCGGCGCGGCGAGCGCGGCGACCATCGCGGCCGACCGCCCGTCGTGGACGCCGCCCGCGAAGAACACCTCGACGTCGTCTGCCCCGCGGCCCGCCAGGAAGTCGTCCAGGACGGCGAGTTGGGCTTCCCAGAGCGGAAAGGAGGCTCGCGGTCCGACGTGTCCGCCGCACTCCGAGCCCTCGAACACGAACCGGCGCGCCCCGGCCTCCAGGAACTGCCGCAGCAGGCCCGGCGACGGCACGTGCAGGAAGGTGCGGATGCCGTCCCGTTCCAACGCCTGTGCCTGGGACGGCCGTCCGCCCGCGATGATCGCGTGCGTCGGCCGCAGCTCTCGTACGGCCTCCAGCTGGGCCGTGCGCACGTCCTCCGGCGCGAAGCCGAGAACGCCCACGCCCCAGGGGCGGCCGGCGACCGCGTCCCGGGTCTCGGCCAGCATCGTCCGCGTCCGCGCGCCGTCCGCCAGCGCCAGCGCGAGGAACGGCAGCGCGCCGTCCGCCGCCACCGCCGCGGCGAACGCGGGGCCGTCGCTCACGCGGGTCATCGGCCCCTGCGCGACGGGGAGTCGGGTGCCGAGCGCCCGGCTCATCGGCGACGGGGCCCGCAGCGCCCGTCCGGCCGTGTCGTCGCGCAGGGCGTCCAGGGCCGCCTCCCGCAGCCCGCGCACGGTCCGCCGTACATCGCCCCAGCGCTCGGCGAACCGGGCGGCGAGGAAGCCGTCCTGGCCCACCGGGAGCAGCTGGGTGCGGGGATCCTGCGCGCCCAGCAGCGCCGCCACCGCCTCCGGTCCGGCGCCCTCGGCGATCCGCGGGGCGTCCGGGCCCCGCCGGAGCAGGACCCGGTGACCGGCCAGGACGACGGTCTCCGAGCCGTCCAGGGTGCGCAGCGCCGCGGCGGCGGACTCGGGCAGCGCCGACTCGGCGAGCAGCGCGAGCTGGCTGTCCAGGACGACCCCGGCCGCGCCGCCGGCCACCGCGGCGGCGGTCGTGCGCGGGCCGATGCCGCCGCACGCCCACACCGGCACGCTCACCTCGGGTGCGGCGAGAAGCTGCTGGAGCAGGACGAAGGTGTTCAGGTCGCCGACCCGGCCGCCGGACTCGGCGCCCCGGGCGATCAGGCCGTGCGCCCCGGCGCCTATCGCGTCCCGCGCGCCCGCCAGGTCGGTGACCTCCACGAGGACCCGGTAGCGCGCCGCGAGCTCGGCGATCGGCCAGGGTGTTGCGGCAGCCGATGCGGCTGCCGCCGTCGTGAGGACCACGGTGTGCGGGGCGTAGGGCTCCAGGTCGGCGGGGGCGAGCCGGCAGTGTGCGCCGACCCGGACGCCGAAGGCGCCGGGAGACGCGCGGCGCAGGCGGGAGAGGGCCTCCCGGGTTCTTCGGTCGCCGGACCCGAGGTCGAGCACGCCTGACCCGCCGGCCCGGCCGATCGCGAGGGCGAGCCCGGCGTCGGGTTCGCCGAAAGGTGTGATGCCGATGATCATGTCCTCGGAACGCACAGCGGACGTCATGATTCTCCGAATCAAGGGTCAGACAGCACGGTGGGGAGTTCGGGACAGCAATGGCGGCTCACCGGATTCCGGGGGGAGGGGTCGAGTGGTCCACCGCGGAACGCCGTTCTAAAGCGCGTGCTCGAAACGCGTTGAAAGGTAGTGCGCTTGTTACTCACTGGTCAACGTTCGAACGATCGGCCGGTATCCAGCCGCAACGATTCGGTCAGTCGCGGGCAGAGGGCCAGGGCGTAGGAAATCGGATGAATTCCTTTCGCGGGCACTCTCGTTCACTCTCCACTCACATTGTGGAAACGTGAACGACCGCAGGAAATGGGTTCCTTTAGACCGCATGTCCGACTCGGGACCCGCATTCCCGGCATCGCGCGGACGGTGAGGAAAATTCTGTGTGACCGCCGTGGAGTGACCGGGAAAGGCTTGTCCACGCGGCAACCTTCCCGGCTTCCGGCCGTCCCGCGAGACGGGTCTTGACGTGGGCCGGGCTGCCGCGAAAACTGGAATGACTACGTAGTCAAGCCGGTCCTCGGGAGGTCGTCGACCGGCTTGACTGCGTAGTCACTCCCTGCCTTCGACCTGGTCCACCAGCCCCCAGCCGACCGCCTCCCGCGCGGTGAGCGGGACCCCGGACAGGGCCAGCCAGGCGGTGCGTTCACGGCCGATGCGCACCGGAAGGCTCGCCGTGCCGCCCGCGCCCGGGATCAGACCCATCCCGATCTCGGGCAGTCGGACCGTCGTGTCAGGCGTGGCCGAAACCCGTCCCGCGAACGCCGCCAGCTCGATGCCCGCACCCACACAGGCCCCGTGCAGATGCGCGGTCACCTTCGCCGCGCACCGCTGGAGCAGCGCCGCCGGACTGCGCGCCACGCGCACCCGGTGCGCCTTTGCGGGGTCGCGGGACATGCCGAACTCGGCCAGATCGCCCCCGCTGCAGAACACCGGCCCCGCGCCGCGCAGGTCGACACGGGCGACGGACGGATCCGCCACGGCGACCTCCAGCGCCTCGCAGAGCGCGTCGCGGGTGGCGGCGTCGAACGCGTTGCGCACCCAGGGCCGGTTCAGAGTGACGGTCAGCAGCTCGCCGTCCCGGCGCAGCCGCACCGGTTCGGCGGCCGGGCGCGAGGTGCGCGGCCGGGCGGCCGCCAGCCAGGTGCGAAAGCCCGTGCCGCCCTGGAGGGCCGAGTAGGCGAGGGACTCGACGACCAGCCGCTCCGCCGGGCCGAGAGCCGCGCCCATGCGCAGCACCTGCACCAGCGCGACGGCGGCGGCCGGCTGTCGGGTGACGGTCCGGCGCAGGTCGCGGGCGGCGGCGTACGGATCCGTGCACCCCACCCATGGCCGCGGCGGATCGGGGACGGGAGTGAGGAGAACGTCGAACTGCCCGGAGACGGGACACGGTTCGGCCGCCACTCCCACCAGGACGCGGTCCGCCGCGGCCGGGGGCGGGGGCGGCTCCGGCTCTGCGGTGCGGTCGAGGTCGACCAGCAGGAACGGCGGCTCCATGACCACCGGAGTGTAATCTTTCTTCACCTGCGTAGAGAAGGGTGTTCACATCATGAAGAACGCCGCTCTCGAGCACGCTCGGATGCTCGAAGACCGCCGGATGCCCGAAGACCGTCTTGCGTTGGAAGAACGGCTTACGTTGGAAGGTCGTCGGTCGTTCGAAGATCGTCGGTCGTTCGAAGATCGTTGGACGGAGACCGTGGCGGCGCGACTCGGCCCCCTCGCCGCGACCGTGCGCGACTTCACCGCCCTCACCGGCGTCCCCGTCGACCTGCCCACCGCCCTGTTCCTGCGGGCCCGGCTGGCCGGTCTCCCACTGCCGGGACGCGTCTCCGCGGGCGGCTCCTGCCGACTGCTCGCCACCGCCGACGGCTGGGCCGCCGTCAACCTCGCCCGCCCCGACGACACGGCCGCCCTGCCCGCCCTGCTGGCCCTGCTCGGGGCCGAGGGCGGCGACCTGACAACGGCGGCGGGAGGTGTCGGGGCACGGCAACTCGCCGAACAGGCCCAGCTGTTGGGCATCCCCGCCGCCGCGCTCGGCTCGGCCGGGGCCGACCGGCCTGCGGTGCGCGCGGAACGCCACGGCGAGCCACTCGTGCGCCCGCTGCCCGGCCTCCGCGTCGTCGACCTCTCCGCGCTGTGGGCGGGCCCCCTCTGCGCACGTCTGCTGGGCCTGGCGGGGGCCCGCGTGGTGAAGGCGGAGAGCATAGCCCGGCCCGACGGGGCCCGCTCCGGGCATCCCGACTTCTACCGGTGGCTGCACGACGGGCACGAGAGCCGCGTCCTCGACTTCGCCACCGGGGCGCTCGCAGCCCTCGTCGACGAGGCGGACCTCGTCATAGAGGCGTCCCGGCCGAGGGCCCTGCGCCGGCTCGGGATCCGAGCCGAACGCTTCCTCGCCGCCCGCCCCGGACGCGTCTGGGTCAGCATCACCGGGTACGGCCGCGACGACGACCGGATCGCCTTCGGCGACGACGCGGCCGTGGCCGCCGGACTGACCGGCCGTGATCGGCACGGCGACCCGGTGTTCCTCGGCGACGCCCTCGCCGACCCCGTCACCGGCCTGTTCGCCGCCCACGCGGCCGCCCGCTCCCTGGCCGCCGGAGGCGGAGAACTCCTGTGCGTGTCCATGACCGCCTGCGCGGCTGCGCTCGCCGGGGCGGGCTCGCGGTGAGGCCCGTGCCGACCCGGGGGCGGCCGTGCTGATCCGGGACGCGGAGGTGGCCGGGCGCGGCCGTGTCGACGTCCGGGTCGAGGACGGGCGGATCGCGGAGATCGGGCGGGGACTGGCCGGGCCGGCCGACGTGGACGGGCGGGGCGGCGCGCTGCTGCCGGGCCTGCACGACCACCACGTCCACCTGGCCGCGCTGGCGGCGGAGTCGGCCTCGGTGCGGGTCGGACCCGCCGATGTGCACGGCCGCGCGGGGTTCGTGGCGGCGTTGCGCGGCGGGGCCCCGGGGGAGTGGGTCCGGGCCGTCGGCTACCACGAGAGCGTCGCCGGGGAGCTCGACCGGTGGGCGCTGGACGCCGTGGTCCCCGACCGGCCGGTGCGCGTCCAGCACCGCAGCGGCGCGATGTGGTTCCTGAACAGCGCCGCCCTGCACGCGACGGGCCTCGACCTCGACGGAGGCGAAAGCGGCAGGGACAGCGGCAGCGGCCACCGCGACGGGTGTTTCTGGCGGGAGGACGAGCGGCTGCGGTACCTGGTCCCGCCCCTGCGTCTCGACCTCGACGGGGTCGGGCGGCGCGCGGCCCGCCTCGGCGTCACGGGGTTCACCAACGCCGACCCGCACCCCGGGCAGGGCCTCGCGCAGACCCTGTCGGTGCTGCCCCAGCGACTGCTCGTGATGGGCGTCGACCCGCCGGTGAAGCTCATGCTCGACGACCCCACCCTCCCCACCCCGGCCGAACTCGCCGCCACCGTCGAGGAGTTGCGCCCCCGGCCGGTCGCCGTGCACTGCGTGACGAGGGTTCAGCTGCTCGTGACGCTGCTCGCGCTGGACGAGGCCGGTCCGGTCGACGGCGACCGGATCGAGCACGGGGCCGTCATCCCGGCGGAGACGATCGACTGGATCCGGCGGCTCGGCGTGACCGTGGTGACCCAGCCGCACTTCCCCGTGGAACGCGCCCACGCCTACGCCGCCGACGTGGACCCCGACGACCGGCCGCACCTCTACCGCTGCCGCAGCCTGGCCGAGGCGGGCGTCCCGGTCGCCGCGGGAACGGACGCGCCGTACGGCACCCATGACCCCTGGGCGGTGATGCGGGCGGCGGCGGAGCGCGACGACGGGGAGGCCGTCCCGCCCGGGGCCGCGTTGCGCATGTTCCTCGGCCGCCCCGAACGACCGTCGGTCATCAGGGAGCTGGCGGTCGGCGCCGTCGCCGATCTGTGCCTGCTGCACGTGCCCCTGCGCGAGGCGCTCGACGCGCTGTCCGCCGACGTCGTACGGGCCGCCTGTGTCGGCGGCCGGGTGCTTCACCGGCAGTGACACCGTCACACGCTGTAGCCGCCGTCCACCCCCAGCGCCTGCCCCGTGATGAACCCGGCCCGGTCCGAGGCGAGGAAGGACACCGCCTCCGCGATGTCGGTCGCCGCCCCGAACCGGCGCAGCGGGATGTTGCGCCGGGTGACGGCGAGGGCGTCGTCGTCCAGTTCGCCGGACTCGATCAGTCGGCCCGCGATGCCGTCGGTGAGCATGCCGGGCGCGACGCAGTTGACGCGGACCCCGTAGCGCCCCTCCTCGGCGGCCAGCGCGCGGGCGACCGCCTCGACCGCTCCCTTCGCCCCCGAGGACAGTCCGTCGCGCACCGGGAAGCGGCGGGTGGCGACGGTGGTCACGGCGACCACGCTGCCCCGGCTCTCGCGCAGCACGGGCAGCGCGGGATGCACGAGGTTGAAGAACCCCACCGCGTCCGCCTCGAGTTGGGCCCGGTACTCGCTGGGCGACACCCGGCTCAGATGTCGCATCGGCACATGCGGCCCGGCCGCGTACACGAGCGTGTGGATGCCGCCGTACGCCTCGGCTGTCTCGGTCACCGCCCGGGCCGTCGCCGTCTCGTCGGTGAGGTCGAGCGGCAGCGCCGCGACCGCCTTCACCTCCTCCAGCAGAGCCCGCGCCGCCCGCAGGCTGGCCCGGTAGGTGAACGCCACCGCGCTGCCGCGCGCGGCCAGCATCCGTACGACGGCCGCGCCGATCCCGCCGGTGCCGCCCGCCACGAACGCGACACCCTGACGTGCGGAGAAGTCCTCCATGTTCCTCACGACCTCCTCCTCACAACTCCAGCTCCTGACAACTCCAGCTCCTCACAACCTCAGCTCCTCACAACCCCAGCGACTTGGCGATGATGACCTTCATGACCTCGCTCGTCCCGGCGTAGATACGGGTGATGCGGGCGTCCGCGTACAGCCGGGCGATCGGGTACTCCAGCATGTAGCCGTAACCGCCGAAGAGTTGAAGACACCGGTCGACGGCCCGGGCCTGGACCTCGGTGCAGAACAGCTTCACCCTCGCCGCGTCGGAGCCGGAGAGCCGTCCCTCCACCAGTTCCAGGACGGCCCGGTCGAGCATCGTCTGCGCGGCCTCCAACTCCACTGACACGGCGGCCAGTTCGAACTTGGTGTTCTGGAAGGAGGCGACCGTCCGGCCGAACGCCTGGCGTTCCTTGACGTAGGCGACCGTGGTGTCGAGCGCCGCCCTGGTCTGCGCCACCGACCCGACCGCGACCGTCATCCGCTCCTGCGGAAGGTTGTGGCCGAGGTAGGAGAACGCCGCGCCCTCCTCGCCGAGCCGGTTGGCCACCGGCACCCGGACGTCGTCGAAGGCCAGCTCGACCGTGTCCTGCACCTTGATGCCCAGCTTGTCCAGCACGCGCCCGCGGGTGAACCCGGGCATGCCGTCCTCGACCACGAGCAGCGTCAGGCCCGCCCGCCGGTCGTCGGGATCGGACGACGTCCGCGCCACGACGATCACCAGATCGGCCAGCAGCCCGCCGGTGATGAACGTCTTCGCCCCGTTCAGCACATACGCGTCGCCGTCCCGCACGGCGGTCGTACGGATCCCGGCGAGATCGGAGCCGGTGCCCGGCTCGGTCATCGCGACGGCGGTGAGCAGCTTCCCGGCGGCCAGGCCGGGGAACCAGCGCTCCCGCTGTCCGGCGTCGGCGTAGGCGAGGAAGTAGGGGAGCACCACATCGAGTTGGGTGCGTACCGTGCCCAGCGTGACCAGCGCCCGGTACGCCTCCTCCTGGAGCACCACGTTGTACCGGTAGTCGGGCAGGCCCGCGCCGCCGTACTCGGCGGGCACCGCCATCCCCAACAGGCCAAGGGAGCCGAGCTGTTCGAAGAACGAGCGGGGTACCCGGCCGGCCTTCTCCCAGTCGGCGTAGTGCGGCACCACCTCCTTCGCCACGACGTCCCTGACCAGGGACCGGAACGCCTCGTGGTCGGCGGTGAACAGATCTCGGCGCACAACTCCTCCTCTCAGTCGGCCAGTTCGACGAGCGTGGCGTTCGCGGTGCCGCCGCCCTCGCACATGGTCTGGAGGCCGTAGCGGATCCCGTGTGCGCGCATGTGATGGATCATGCGGGTCATCAGGACGGCTCCGGAGGCGCCCAGCGGATGGCCGAGGGCGATGGCCCCGCCGAGCGGGTTGAGCCGCTCCGGGGCGGCGCCGGTCTCGGCCAGCCAGGCCAACGGCACCGGAGCGAAGGCCTCGTTCACCTCGAACACCCCGACCTCCGACAGCCCCACCCCGGCCTTCCGCAGCACCTTCTCGGTCGCCGGGATCGGGCCGGTGAGCATCAGTACCGGATCGGAGCCGACCACCGCCCCTGCCCGGTACCGCACGAGCGCGGAGAGCCCCAACTCCCGCGCCTTGTCGGGGGTGGTGACGAGCAGGGCGGCCGCCCCGTCGGAGATCTGGGAGGCGTTGCCGGCATGGATCACCCCGTCCTCCTCGAAGGACGGCTTGAGGCGGGCCAGCGTCTCGACACCCGTACCCCGCCGGATCCCCTCGTCCGCCGCGACGCCCGCCACGGGCACGATCTCCGCCTCGAAGGCTTCCGCGTCCTGCGCGGCCGCAGCCCGCTCGTGCGAGAGCGCCGCGAACGCGTCGAGCCGGGTCCGCGTGAACCCCCACTTCCGCGCGATCAACTCCGCGGAGACGCCCTGGTTGAAGGAGAAGCCCTGGTAGCGAGCCAGGGCTCCCGGCCCGTACGGTGTTCCGCCTCCCTTGGCGGAGCCCAGCGGCACCCGGCTCATGACCTCGACCCCGCCCGCCACCACGAGGTCGTGCTGCCCGGACAGCACCGACTGCACGGCGAACTCCAGCGCCTGCTGACTCGACCCGCAGGCCCGGTTGACGGTCGTCCCCGGCACGCTCTCCGGCCAGCCCGCCGCCAGCACCGCGTACCGGCCGATGTTGCTCGACTGGTCGCCCACCTGGGAGACGCACCCCCAGATCACATCGTCCACAGCCGCGGGGTCGAGCCCGGTCCGCTCCGCCAGCGCCGCGAGCACCGCGGCGGACAGGTCGGCCGGATGCACCTCCGCCAGCCCTCCGCCGCGCCTGCCGACCGGCGTGCGCACCGCCGCCACGATCACCGCTTCCCGCATCACGTGCCCTCCGATCGTCCGGCTCCGGTGGTGGAGCGGGGTACCGCCCAGCGGCCCGTGAAACCGGGCGGGCGTTTCTCCGCGAACGCGCTGAACGCCTCCGCGACGTCGGTGGAGGCGAAGTTGACCGCCTGCGCCCGCGCCTCGCTCGCGAGCGCCTCCCGCAGGGAGCGGTCGACGCCCTCGTTGAGGAGGGCCTTGGTCTGCGCGAGCGCGACCGGGGGCCCGGCGGTCAGCCGCGCGGTGAGATCGTCGACGAAGGCGTCCACCTTGTCCCCGTCCACCACCCAGGTGACCAGGCCGAGGCGCTCGGCCTCCGCCGCGTCGACGACCTCCGCGAGCAGCGCCAGCCGCTTGGCCTGCTGGAGACCGACGAGCTTCGGCAGCAGCCAGGAGCCCCCGAGGTCCGGGGACAGGCCGCGGCGCACGAAGATCTGCGAGAACGTCGACTCGGGGGTCGCGACGACCAGGTCGCAGCCCAGCGCCAGGTTCCAGCCGGCGCCCACCGCCACCCCGGTCACCTTGGCCACCGTCGGCACCGGCAGCTCGTGCAGCAGCAGCGCCACATCGGTCAACGGCCGTATCCGGTACAGGGGATGGGCCGCCTCGCCGACGCCCTTGCGGATGTCCGCGCCGGAACAGAACGCGCCGCCCGCCCCCGTGAGCACCACGGCCCGCACGCTCCGGTCGTCCCCCGCCTCGACGAGGGCCGCCCGCAGCGCCTCCCACAGCTCGGCGTCGAGGGCGTTCCTGCGGTGCGGGCGGTTGAGCGTGAGGGTGCGCACTCCGTCGGCGTCCTGCGTCAGCAGTCCCGTCACCGCACCGCTCCCTGTCTGCGCAGTGTGTCGATCTCCCCTGCGGACAGGCCGAGTTCGGCGAGCACGGCGTCCGTGTGCTGCCCCAGCGCGGGCACCGCGCCCATCGGCGGGTCGTAGCCGTCGAGCACCGGAGGCGGCAGCAGCGCCGGGACCGGCCCGGACGGCGTGTCGATCTCCCGCCAGCGGTCGCGGGCGGCGAGCTGCGGATGGACGAGGACCTCGCGTGGCGTGTTGTAGCGGGCGTTGCCGATGCCGGCGACGTCCGCCCGGTCCTGGACCTCCGCCAGCGCGTGCCGCGCGCACCACGCGCCGATCTCGGCGTCCAGCACGGCCCGGTGCTCGACCCGCCCGGCGTTCGACCGGAACCGGTCGTCCTCCGCGAGGTCGGGCCGCCCCAGCAGGTCACGGGCGAGCCGGTCCCACTCCCGGTCGTTCGTCGTGCCGAGCACGACCGTCTGCCCGTCGGCCGTCGCATACGCCCCGTACGGCGACACCGCCGGCGAACTCATGCCCAGCGGCTGCTGCTCGACGCCCGAGTGCCGGGTGTAGGTCAGCGGGTATCCCATCAGCTCGGTCATGGTGTCGAACAGGCTCACCGCGACCGAGGCCGGGACGTCCTGTCCGCGCCCCTTGCCGTGCAGCAGCGCCATCACCGACAGGGCCCCGTACAACCCGCTGCACACGTCGGCCACCGGCGGCCCCGGCTTGGCCGGCTGCCCGGGCCGGCCCGTCACCGCGCACGCCCCCGACTCGGCCTGGGCCAGCAGGTCGTAGGCGCGTTTGTGGGAGAGCGGGCCGCCGGCACCGTAGCCGTCGATCTCGACGGCGAGCAGACCCGGGTGGCTCACCGCCAAGTCGGCCGGACAGACGCCGAGTTTCGCCGTCGTTCCGGGGGACAGGTTGGAGACGAGCACGTCGGCGCGGTCCAGGAGCCGCAGCAGGATGTCCATCCCCGCCTGCGACTTGAGGTCCAGGGCGACCGACTCCTTGCCCCGGTTCAGCCACACGAAGTGCGCGCCGAGACCGCCCACGACATCGTCGTAGTGCCGGGCGAAGTCACCGCCGCGCGGGTTCTCCACCTTGACGACCCGGGCCCCGAAGTCCCCCAGCGTGCGGGTGCACATGGGCGCCGACACGGCCTGTTCGAGCGCCACGACCGTGATCCCCGCGAGGGGCCCGTCCGTCCCGCTGGTTGCGTCCGCCTCCATGTCAGCGGCTCCCGAACCGGGCGCGCAGCTCGTGCTTGAGCACTTTCTGGCTCGCGTTGCGCGGCAGCCGGTCCGCGATACGGACATGGCGCGGGACCTTGAAGTTGGCCATGTGCTCCCGGGCCCAGGCGATCAGGGCCGCCTCGGTGACCTCGGCTCCGGGGCGCGGGACGACGAAGGCGCAGCCCACCTCCCCGAGCCGCTCGTCGGGCACGCCGATGACCGCGACCTGCGCTATCGGCTCGTAGCCGAGCAGCAGTTTCTCGATCTCGGCCGGATAGGCGTTGAACCCTCCGACGATGTACAGCTCCTTCTTGCGGTCGACGATCGCCAGGTTGCCGGCCGCGTCGACGTGCCCGACGTCCCCGGTGTGCAGCCAGCCCTCGGCGTCGATCGCCTCGGCCGTGGCCCCGGGATCGTCCCAGTAACCGCTGGTGACGTTGTAGCCGCGCACCAGGATCTCCCCGACGCCCTTCTCCGCGACTCCCGCCTCTCCGCCCTCGGCGATGCGGACCTCCACGTCGGGGATGGGACGGCCGGTGGTGCGGGCCACCGTCTCCTCCGTGTCCCCGAGGCGGGTCGTCGTGACGAGGGCCGACGACTCGGTGAGCCCGTAGGCGCTCAGGACGATGTCGAAGGACAGCTCCTTCTTCATCGCGCGGATCAGCGACTCCGGGATCGTCGTGCCGCCGGTCATGGACACGCGCAGGGAGGTGAGGTCGCGGCCGGGGCGCTCGGGGTGGTGGAGCAGGTCGTGGAAGATGGTGGGCGGGCCGAGGAGAATGCTCACCCGCTCCCGCTCGATGATCTCCAGCGCGCGCCCGGCGTCGAAGACCGGCATGGGGATGACCGTCACCCCGTGCATGAAGGACGCGAGCCAGCCCGCCTTGTAGCCGAAGCAGTGGAAGAACGGCGGGACGACCAGGAACGTGTCCGAGGCGCGGAAGGTGTACTCCTCGGACATCCAGCCGTAGGCGCGCAGCGACTGCCCGTGCGTGAGGATCACGCCCTTGGGGTGGCCGGTGGTGCCGGAGGTGAACATCACGTCGGAGACGTCGTCCGGGGTGAGCCGGTCGATCGCCGCATGCGCCGCTGACTCGTCCGACTCGCCTGCCAGGTCGAGGAATTCGCTCCAGGCCAGGTCGGCCGATCCGCGCGGGCCGAGCACCGAGACGGTGCGCCGCAGCGCGGGCAGGTCGGGGTCGCTCGCCTCGAGATCGGCGATGTAGTCGGCGCCGAGGAAGGACGCGGCCGCGAACAGGGCCTTCGCCCCGGACTTGCGCAGGATGTAGGAGATCTCCCCTGCTTTGAAGCGGGTGTTGAGCGGTACGACGACTCCCCCCGCGCCCTGGATGCCGAGCGCCGCGACGATCCACTCCGCCGAGTTCGGTGCGCACAGACCGACCCGGTCGCCCGGCCCGATGCCGAGAGCGACCGCCGATCGCACGGACCGGAGCATCAGCTCCTCCAACTCCGTGAAACTCAGGCGTTGTTCGTCGCGGTCGAGGAGGGCCGGAGCGTCCCCGAACCGGCGCGCGGCGAGCCTGATGACGTTCGGGATGCTCTGGAACTCCTGGTCGTGGGGCATCAGTCGGCTCCGTTCGGCAGGCGCAGCAGGCGACCCGCGATGATGTTCCGCTGGATCTGGGACGTACCGCCGTAGACGGAGGCGGCCCGTGAGTAGAGATACTCGGAGAAGACGTCCCCGCCCGGCCCGTGCAGCTCCTCCGGGAAGACCTTCAACGCCGTCTCGTACAAGCGCTGTTCGGCCCGGGTCATCAGCAGCTTGTCGACGGACGACGCCGGGCCGGCGACCTGCCCGGCGAGCCGCTCGGCGGTGCGGCGGCGGGCGTGCGCGACGAGCACCTCGTAGTCCACGAAACACCGCCCGATCTCCGACAGCAGCCCGTCCGGCAGCTCCCCGCGCCGCTCGCTCGCGGTGCGCCGCAGTCGCTCCACCAGCAGCCCGTACTTCGACAGATGCCCGGTGTCCAGCGCGTTGCGCTCGTACGACACCGTCGTCATCGCCAGCGCCCAGCCGTCCCCCTCGGCCCCGATCCGCTCCGACTCCGCCAGCCGTACGTCGTCCAGGAACAGCTCGCAGAACTCGTCGTCGCCGCCGGCCGCCCGCAGCGGGCGCACGGTCACGCCGGGCCGGTCGAGGGGCAGGACGAAGGCGGAGATCGACGCGTGCCGGGGAGCGGTGCGGTCGGTGCGGGCCAGCAGCAGGCAGTAGGTGGAGTACTGGGCGTAGCTGGTCCAGAGCTTCTGGCCGCGCACGGTGTAGTGCCCGCCGCTGCCGCTGCCGCTGCCGCTGCCGCTGCCGTCGTCGCCGCGCTCGGCGTACGTGGTCATGCCGGCGAGGTCGGAGCCCGCGCCCGGTTCGCTGAAGCCCTGGCACCACACGTCGTCGCCGGCCAGCATGCGCGGGAGCAGCCGACGGCGCTGGTCCGGCGAGGCGAACTCCAGCAGGGCGTGGGCGAGATAGCCGATCCGGGGCACGCCGGGAGCGCCGCGCGCCCCCAACTCGTCGCTCACCGCGACCTGGTGGAGTGGCGTCAGACCCCGTCCGCCGTACTCCTCGGGCACGTCGAGGCCGACCCAGCCGCCGGAGTGCAGCAGGCGGTGCCAGCGGTGCAGGAAGACGGGGACCGGCTCGTCCGGGAGGCGTTCCGGCAACGGGTGCTCGGCCAGCCAGGCGCGGAAGTCCCGGCGCAGTTTCTCCAGGTCGGCGGGGTCCCCGAAGTCGAGGGGCGTGTCCATGGCAGGGGTCATCGTGCGGCCTCCGGCTCCGCGGCGGCGGGCTGCGGCTCCGTCAGGTCGGGTTCCTGCTCCGCCAGGTCGGGTTCCGGCTCGGCCAGGGTGGGCAGCAGGTCGGCCGTGGTCGCCAGGACGGTCGCGCCCAGCAGGACCTTGCGGAGGTACAGGTGGGCCACGTGCTCCCAGGTCTGGGCGATCCCGCCGAACACCTGCATGCCCGCGTACACCGCCTCCACCGTCGACACGTCGGCCTCCGCCTTCGCGACCCGGGCGGCGGTGAGCGCCCGGCCGGGCGGCTCGTGGTCCACGCACCAGGCGGCGTACCGGGTGGCGCTCGTACAGGCCTCCACCAGGGCCGTCGCGTCGGCGAGCAGGTGCTGTACCGCCTGGAAGGAGCCGATCGGCCGCCCGTACTGACGGCGCTCGCGGGCGTAGTCGACGCTGAGCTCGACGAACGCCCGGGCCGCGCCGACGAGTTCACTCGCCACGATCACCAGGGCGTACGCCTGCCAGTGCTGGTGAGCCCGCGGGCTCAGCCGCCCGACGACGGGGCCGGGGTGCGCCGTCCGCACACTGCGCAGCAGGTCGGCGGTCGGGGCGGAGGATCCCGACTCGGCCCGGGTCACCGTGCCCTGGGCGTCCACGCACAGGGCGCCGTCCGCGCCCTCGCAGTCCCAGGCGACGAGTCGGGAGGGCGCGGGCCCGGGGAAGCGGAGGTCCGGGGCGAGGGCGATCGTGGGGACCGCGCGCGGGGGGACCGCGCCCGCACCGGAGCCGTCGGCCAGGAGGCGTGTCACCTCCGGCGCCAGCAGCACCGTGCCCAGCAGGGACGTGGTCAGCGGCTGTCGGCCGTGCTCCTCGGCGAGCAGTGCGCACTCCTGGACGGTGGCGACCGGCGGTGTCGTGGCGCGCAGCTCGGTGAGCCCCAACGCTTCGAGCGCCTGCTGCGCCGCTGTCCGGGCGGCCGGCTTCACCTCGTCGGCCGAACCCATCCGGTGCCGGGTCGCGAAGGACCGAAGCAGGTCGCGGACCAGCAGGAACTCCTCGGATTCCACGATCAGGCCCCCTCGCCCGCCGACGCCCGGCGGCTGGCCCGGGAGGCGAGTTCCTCGACGATGCGGATGTGGTCCGGGCTCGTCATGGTGGCCCGCTCCGCCAGCAGCGCGGCCTCCATGCCGCCGCGCGAGACCTGCTCGACGACCGCGGCCAGCGCCGCCTTCGTCGCGCGCAGCGCCTCGGCGGGCTGGGCGGCGAGCCGGTGGGCGAGGGCGAGCGCCTCGGCCATCAGCCGGTCGTTCGCCACCATCCGGTTGGCCAGGCCCAGTTCGACCGCGGTCGCGGCCGGGATGCGGTCCCCGGTGAACAGGTACTCCTTCACGCGCAGCAGGCTGGTCAGCAGCGGCCACAGGGTCACCCCGCCGTCGCCCGCGACCAGGCCGACCGAGACATGCGGGTCGGCGAGGTAGGCGTCCTCGGCCATCAGCACGAGGTCACAGCCGAGCGCCAGGGAGCAACCCAAACCCACCGCGGGGCCGTTGACCGCCGCGACGATGGGCAGCGGGAAGCGGATCAGGTCGGTCTGGATCGTCCGGTCCAGGCGGATCGACCGCTCCCGCAGTTCGGGATCGGTGTGGTGGCGGCGCAGATGGTCGAAGTCGCCGCCCGCGCTGAACGCCCGGCCCGCGCCCGTGAGGACGACGGCCCGCGCCTCGGTGTCGTCCGCGAGCTCGCGCCACACCTCGGACAGTCTGCGATGCAGATCTTCGTTCACGCCGTTCAGTCGGTCGGGGCGGTTCAGCGTGACGATACGGACGTCGCCGTCCGCGACCACGGTCAGTACGGGACTCACCTCGCTCATACCCGGATGGTATTAAAGGTCAGACCGAAACTGTCAATGGTGTTGCACCTATTAGAGAATCACATTCTCGCTCGGGTTGTCGCCGAATCCCCGAGGGCTCACGCGGGCGGGAGCGAAGTACGGCTGTCCACCTCGGCGGACGCCTGTGCGAACCCGCACACATGTCGCGTCATCCGCCGGGCGGCCGCCGCCTCGTCGCCGGCCCGGATCGCCTCGGTGATCCGGGCGTGGGCGCGGGCGGTCACCTCACGGATGTCCGCGTCCATGAACTGCTCCAGGTCGGTCGCCGCGTGGATGGACTGCGACAGTGCGCTCATGAACCCGATGAGCAACTCGTTGTCGCCCGCCTTCGCCACCGCCGTGTGCCAGCGCACGTTGGCCCGCAGGAACCGCTGGACGTCCTCACCGGCACCCACCAACTCGGCGTGCGCGGCGTCGAGTTCGGAGAGATCGAGGTCGCTGTGGCGGCGGGCGGCGAGCGCCGCGCAGGTCGGCTCGATCGCCTCACGCGTCTCGTGCAGGGCGGCCAGCCGGATCCGCTGCCCCCGGATCACCAGCCGCACGGTGTTCGCCAGGGACTCACGCCCGGGCCGGTGCACGAAGGCGCCGCCCCCGCGCCCCGGCCGGATCTCCAGCAGCCCCTCGACCTCCAGGACCCGCAGCGCCTCCCGCACCGTCGCCCGGCTCAGTCCCGTCTGCTCGACGAGCTGCCGTTCCGGCGGCAGCGCCAGGCCCTCGCCGAACTCCCCGGACAGGATCCGCTCGCGCACCTCGGCGGCCAGCACGTCCGAGGCCTTCGGGACGGTCAGCGTGTCGAAGCGGGGGGCGGGCTGCTGGGAGCGGGGCACGGGGTCAGGCCTCTCGTCGGGTCCGGTTCGGTTCGTTTTCGGTCGGACCATTCAACACAGAGGCGGCGGCGGGTGTCACATGACCGTTCCCCCGTCCACCGGCAGCACCTGCCCGGTGACGAAGGACGCCGCGTCGGACGCGAGGAACACGAACGCGCCCGCGACCTCCTCCGGCTCGGCCCACCGCCCGAGCGGAATCCGGGCCAGCATCTGGGGCGCGAACTTCTCGTTCGTGCGGATGGTCTCGGTCATCGGGGTCGCGGCAAGCGGCGCGAGAGCGTTCACCAGGATGTTTCTGCGCGCCAGTTCGCGGGCCAGGGACTTGGTCAGACCGACGATCCCGGCCTTGGCGGCGGAGTAGTTCACCTGGCCCAGGGTGCCCACCAGGCCGGCGGAGGACGTCACGTTGATGATCCGTCCCCGCCCGTCCTCCGGCAGATGCGGCAGCGCCGCCTGCGCGCAGCGGTAGGCGCCGAGGACATGGACGTCGAGGATCCGGCGGAAGGCGTCCTCCGTCAGCTTGTCGAACATGGCCGGGGCGGTGACTCCGGCGTTGTTGACGAGGATGTGCAGCGTTCCGCCCGTGAGCGCGGCCGCGCGGGCCGCCGCCGCGTCGGCCGCCGTCCGGTCCGTCACGTCGAGCGCGGCGCTGTCCGCCGTATGCCCGGCCGCGGCCAGTTTCCCGGCGACGGCCGCCGCGGCCGCCTCGTCCACATCGGTCACCAGCACCGCCGCACCCGCCTGCGCGAGGGCCTCGGCGACGGCGGCGCCGATGCCGCCGGCCGCGCCGGTGACCAGCGCGGAGCGCCCTGTGAGATCGAACAGACCCGACCGAACGCTCATCAGTAGCTCCTCGGAAGTCCCAGTGTGTGCGATCCCAGGTAGTTCAGGATCATTTCCTGACTGATCGGCGCGATCCGCAGGAGCCGCGCCTCACGGAAGAAGCGGGCCACCGGATACTCCTCGGAGTAGCCCATGCCCCCGTGGGTCTGCAGGGCCCGGTCGGCGGCCTCGAACCCGGCGTCCGCGCACAGGTACTTGGCGGTGTTCGCCTCCCGCCCGCAGGGCCGCCCGCTGTCGTACAGCCAGGTCGCCTTGCGCAGCACCAGCTCGGCCGCGTCCAGGCGGGCGAGGGCGTCGGCGAGCGGGAACTGCACGCCCTGGTTCATCCCGATCGGCCGCCCGAAGACGACCCGTTCGCGGCCGTAGCGCACGGCCCGCTCCAGCGCCACGCGCCCGATGCCGAGCGCCTCGGCGGCGATCAGCATGCGCTCCGGGTTGAGCCCGTCGAGCAGATACCGGAACCCCTGCCCCTCCTCGCCGACCCGGTCCTCGACGGGGATCCGCAGGTCGTCGATGAACAGCTCGTTCGAGGTGACGGCGTTGCGGCCCATCTTCGGGATGGGCCTGACGTCGACGCGGTCGCGGTCCAGGTCGGTGAGGAACAGCGTCATCCCGTCGGTGCGCTTGTCCACCTCGTCCAGCCTCGACGTCCGGGTCAGCAGCAGGATCTTCTCCGACTCCATCGCCTTGGAGATCCACACCTTGCGCCCGCTGACCACGTAGTGGTCGCCGTCGCGGCGCGCGTACGTCGTGATGCTCGTGGTGTCGAGTCCCGCGCCGGGCTCGGTCACCCCGAAACAGACATGCAGGTCGCCGGAGGCGATACGCGGCAGCGTGCGCCGTTTCAGCTCCTCGGAGCCGTGCACCACCACCGGATGCATGCCGAAGATCGACATATGGATCGCGCTGGCGGCGTTCATCCCGCCGCCGGAGCGCGCGACCTCCTCCAGCAGCAGCGAGGCCTCGGTGATGCCGAGACCGTGGCCCCCGTACGCCTCCGGGATCGTGACGCCCAGCCAGCCGCCGCCCGCGACGGCGGCGTAGAACTCCTCGGGAAACGCGTGGGCCTGGTCCTTCTCCATCCAGTACCGGTCGTCGAAGTCCTTCAGCAGCCCGGCGACGGCCTTGCGGATCGTGTTCTGGTCCTCGGTCAGCTCGAAGTCCACGGCGGGGACACCCCTCTGGCGGATACGACGCGAGATGCGAAACATAACAAAGGTCAGACCAAAGTGGCCGTCATGTCAACTGTCACGTCAACTCCTCCGTACGGGTCCGGGGCGTCGCCGTCCGGAGTGTTGGCGTCGGAGCCGGTGTGACGATCAGCCCATAGTGCGCATATGACGCGTACCCGTACGGCGGTCCTGTGCGCCGCCGCCCTCCTCGCCTCGACTCTTCAGACGGCGGTCGCCGCGGCCGCCCCCGAACGCCATGACCAGGCGTGCGCCGCCACCCGGAACCCCGAGGGCCAGGCGCGGCAGGTCATGGACATCGTCCGCCAGGCACAGCAGGACCTCGATCTCGAAGCCGCCCTCGTCAAGGTCACGGTCGACGGACGTGAACTCGTCACCGGAGCGGTCGGCGAGTCCATGACGGACGTGCCGGCCACCCCCGCGATGCACTTCCGGACCGGCTCGGTCGGCATCGCCTTCATGGGCACCGTGCTGCTCCAGCTCGTCGACGAGCACAAGGTCCGTCTCGACGACCCGGTCTCACGCTGGCTGCCCGACCTCCCGCACGGCGACGAGATCACCCTGCGCATGCTCGGCGACTCCACCTCGGGCCTGCACGACTACGTCACCGACCCGGTCTTCCTGGAGAGGCTCTACGCCGACCCGTGGCAGCACTGGACGCCCGAGGAGGTCGTCGGGATCTCGCTGAGCCACCCCCTGTGGTACGAGCCCGGCACCAACTGGAGTTACTCGCACGCCAACTTCGTCCTCCTCGGCCAGGCGCTGGAGAAGATCACCGGCACTCCGCTGGAGCAGCTGCTCCAGGAGCGGATCCTGAAGCCGCTCGACCTGCGAAACACCCGCAACAACGACACCGCGGTCATCCCGCGTCCCGTCCTGCACGCCTACGACGAGGAGCGCGGCACCTACGAGGAGTCGACCTACTTCAACCCGTCCTGGACCACCGCCCCCGGCGCGATCCTGACCCAGGACATCTGCGACCTCGCCCGCTCCGGGCAGGGCATCGGCGCGGGCGAGCTGCTCTCCCGGCGCGCCCACCGCACCCAGCTGAACCCGGGCACGGTCGGCCTCGGACAGGCGACGGACACCTGTCCGGCCACCGTCTGTCTGCCGATGACCGAGGACTTCCACTTCGGCGTCGGCGTCGTCGTCAAGAACGGCTGGGTGGTGCAGAACCCGTCCTTCTTCGGCTACGCGGCAGTGATGGCGTACGAACCGCACGAGCGGCTGTCCATCGCCGTGTCGACGACCGTCGGCCCGGACGCCCCCGCCGGCAACAACGCCCAGACGATCACCGAGCGGATCGCCGAGCTGCTGGCCCCCGATTACCCGCTGGCGGACTGACCGGCCGGTTCAGCGCCCGGCGCGCACCCCGTCCAGGGCGATGGCCAGGACGCGGTCGCGCTGGGCGTCGTCGGTGAACGTCGTCGCCGTGACGCCGGCGACCAGCCTCAGCAGGTCGCCGAAGTCCATGTCCTTGCGGGCCGCACCGGCGTCCTGGGCCCGCTCGAACAGCGGTCCGCCCGCCGCGTACATCGACGCGCGGCAGGCGCCGAAGATCTCCGACTCGTCCTCCAGCGCCTCGCGCACGGCCCGCTTGGTCACCATGTAGCCCGCGAACCGCCCCAGCCAGGCCGTCAGCGCCTCCCACGGCTCGAGGTCGCCGACCTCGAGAGCCGCCTGGCACAGCGCGTTGACCTCGTCGGCGTACACGCTCTCGAAGAGGGCGCGGCGGGTCGGGAAGTTCCGGTAGAGCGTGCCGATGCCGACGCCGGCGCGGCGGGCGATGTCCTCCAGCGAGGCCTCCGAGCCGTGCTCGGCGAACGCCTCGCGTGCCGCGGCAAGCAGGGCGTCGTAGTTGCGGGCGGCGTCCTTACGGTGCGGGCGCTGGGCGGCGACGATCTCGCCGACCGGGAACGGCTGGGCCGTCACTGCTGCCTCCTGGGCGGACTCGGTTGAAACGGAGGGGTGCCTCCGCTACAGTGGAGGAGTGCCTCCACTTTACCAGTCCGAGGCCGCTCTCCTCCTTCCTCCTGTCTTCCGTTCGTTCTTCCTTCCTTTCGTCCTTTCCGGGATTCCGAGAGGCTTCTCATGCCCCGCAAGTCCACGCGCCTCACGTTCGCGGTCCTCGCGACCGGTGCGGGCGTGTTCTCCATGCTCCAGTCGCTGATAGCGCCCGCCCTGCCCACCGTGCAGCACGCTCTGCACACCTCGCAGTCCACAGCGACCTGGGTGATGACCGCCTATCTGCTGTCCGCGTCCGTCTTCACGCCGATCCTGGGCCGGGTCGGCGACCTGATCGGCAGGAAACGCACCCTCGTCGCGGTCCTCCTCGCCGTCCTGGCGGGCTGTCTGCTCGCCGCGCTCGCGCCGAACATCGGCGTCCTGATCGTCGCCCGGGTGATCCAGGGCATCGGCGGCGCCCTGTTCCCGCTCTCCTTCGGCATCATCCGCGACGAGTTCGCCCCGTCCCAGGTGCCCGGCAGCATCAGCAACCTGTCCGCCGTGATCGCGGCCGGCGGCGGCGTCGGCATGGTCGCGGCCGGACCGATCGTCTCCGCGCTCGACTACCGCTGGCTGTTCTGGATCCCCGTCGGCATCGTGGCCGTCGCCGCCCTGATCGCCCTGCGCTATGTGCCCGAGTCGCCCAACCGGGCGGAGGGCAAGGTCAGTTGGCTCGGAGCGGTGCTGCTGTCGGGCTGGCTGGTCGCCCTGCTGCTGCCGCTCAGCCAGGCGGGCAGCTGGGGTTGGGGCTCGGCGCGCGTGATCGGCCTGTTCACCGTGGCCGTCGCCCTCTTCGCGCTGTGGCTGGCCTTCGAGGCCCGCTCCCGCAACCCGCTGATCGACCTGCGCATCATGCGCCTCCCGGCCGTGTGGACGACGAACCTCGCCGCGCTGCTCTTCGGCGCGGGCATGTACGCGATCTGGTCCTTCCTGCCCGGCTTCGTCCAGACCCCGAGCGCGGCCGGCTACGGCTTCGGCGCGAGCGTCACCGCCTCCGGCCTGCTCATGCTGCCGATGCTGGTCGCGATGTTCGTCTCGGGTGTGCTCAGTGGACGTCTCGAACCCCGCGTGGGCGCCAAGGCGCTGCTGACGACCGGCGCCGCACTCGGCGCCCTCGCCCTGGGCTTTCTCGCGCTCTGGCACGACGAGCAGTGGCAAGTCGCCCTCGTAGCAGGCGTGTTCGGCCTCGGCATCGGTCTCGCCTTCGCCTCGATGGCCAACCTGATCGTCGGCAGCGTCCCCGCCGGACAGACCGGCGCCGCCACCGGGATGAACGCCAACATCCGTACCATCGGCGGCTCCGTCGGCGCGGCCGTCACCAGCGTCCTGGTCACCGGCCGCCTCCAGCCGTCGGGCCTGCCGTACGACTCCGGCTACACCCACGGCTTCACCCTGCTGGCCGTGCTCTGCCTGGGCGCCGCACTCGCCGCCCTGCTGGTCCCCGTCCACCGCGCCGGCCGCCCGTCGCAGCCGACCGCCCACGGGACGCCGACCACCGCACCCACCCCCGTACGGTAAGGTTCACCTGCGCGTTCCCGCAGCTCATCGCCGCGGAGACGTCGCGGGACGTGGCGCAGCTTGGTAGCGCACTTGACTGGGGGTCAAGGGGTCGCAGGTTCAAATCCTGTCGTCCCGACTTTACGAAGTCGCAGGTCAGGGCCGGTTTCGGAGGCATCCGAAACCGGCCCTTGATCATTCTTGGGGACCAGTTGGGGACCAACGCACTTGACTGGGCTGAAGCGCACCTCGACCCGGTCAAGGTGCGCCGTCGTCCGTAGGTATGGCACAGGATCCGCTGCGGTGAGGTGTGGGCGCTGGGCCGCAGCCGGCCGGTGAGGTCAGCAGGTGGCTGCGCGAAGCGGAGAGTCGGTGATCTCTCCTCCCTTACGCAGTACGAGTGAATGAACCGATGGTTTCGTTCGGGGCCGGGTGCCGGATCTTTACGCTTTCCCTATGGATCCGGGGGCTGCGGGGGAGGCCCTGCGGACGCGGGGGACCGGTGGAAAGGCGCACCTGATGTCGGGGTTGGGGAAGTCGCCGGACGTGCTCAGGCTCCGGGCGGGCCGCTGCCGTAGGACCTGGGCGCGGACCTGGGGCTCGGTCGGCGTGGCAGGTCTCGTGGGGACGGTGCTGACGTTCGGCGGGTCGTGGGCCGCCGGTAGCGGGGCGGCGCGGATGGCGGCTTTCGGGCCGTCCGCCGGTTGCTGGGCGTTGGCGGCCTCCCTGATCCTCCGTGCGAGGGGAACGAGCGGACGGGTGCAGACGCGTCTGCTGCTGTTGGGCGGTTCCGCGGTAGCCGGAGGCGTGTACCGGGGAGCGGTCACCGTGCTGTCTGCTCAGCCTCCGGCTTCGGGAGGGGACGGGCGATCGTTGCTGGGTTCTGTGGTGGTCACCGGCGTGACGCTGACGGTCGGCCTGGGGATGGCCGGTTTGGTGGTCGCGGCCGATGCCGGTACAGGTCGGCATGTGTTGCTCCGGCGCGTGCTCGACGGGGTCGTCACGACCGGGGCCGTGTTCATGACGGGATGGGCACTGCTGCGGGGGGCCGGTGACGGTTGGCGGCTGGGGACGGGGATGGTCGGTGTTCTGTGGGCCGCGGAGGTCGTGTTCCTCAGTTTTCTGTTCGCCCTGCGCCGTCTCGTACGGAGCGACCAGAGAGACACCTTGTGGGTCGGGCTCGCCGGGGTGTCCCTCATGCTGATCGGCGACACACTGCGTCTGTGGGCGGTCGGCCCGCACGGCCCCGAGGTGATGTCCTGTCAGCTGGTCGACGCCTGCGTTACCGCGGGACTGCTGGTGGTCGCTGTCGGCCCTTGGGTGCCCGGTGGGGCGAGCGCCCTGGGCACTGCTCAACCGAGGCTGCGATGGGGGATGGAGGGTGCGGCGGCGTTCATTCCCCTGACGGTCTGCACGGCCACGGCGCTGGGATATGTGCTGGCTCCGCCTGCCCGAGACCCGGTGCCGCTGGTGGTCGGCGGAACGGCACTGCTGAGCCTCTGGGCTCGCCAGAGGTTCCTGCCGAGGGAGAACTCCAGCGACGACGACTGAGTCCTCGTGCGGCTGCCCTCCCCGTCAGAGGTCGAACACCAGCCGGGGGCCGCAGGAACGCGAGACGCAGATCAGCATGGTGTGGTCCGAGGGGCCGCTCGTCCTCGTCGAGAGTTGAGTCCCGGTGGTCCGGCGTACCGTCCAGCACGTCCGTCTCACAGGTGCCGCAGTGCCTTCCCGGCAGGAGAACAGCACCGGGACACCCGCCTCCCTCACCACTTCGAGCACCGATCGGTCCGGCGGCACGGTGAGCGTGCACCCCGACCGGGCGAGCACCACGTCGAAGGCGCCCGCCGGAGCGGCCTCGGCGGTTGGCCGGACCTGGGCGAACCGCTCGATGCCCTGGGTACCAGCGGTTCCAGCCGACGTAACTCTCCTGCACGGCCCCAAGCAGCGGCTGCGGGCCGCAGGCGTGCACCAGCGTGCCAACGCGGGGCGAGCCGATGAAGGAGGCGAGGTCCAGCAGGCCGCACGCGTCCTGCGGCCGGATCCGCGCGCGGTCCCCGTAGCGCTCCAGGCAGTCCAGAAACGCCATGGAGCCGCGGGTGCGGTCGCCGTCAGCCGGTTGTCGTCCTGCTTGGGTCTGCCGGAGCGGTAGAGGAGCGCGCAGACGATCAGTTCCACGGCGAAGGAGCCGGCCGACCACCGGTAGGCGGTGGAGGAGCGCTCCAGCGACCGGAGTTCGCTCCGTAGTCGCGGATCGGGGCCTTGTCTCACTTCGGTGAGGCAAGGCCCTTGACCGTTCTCCTCGACGGGTCGGGTGAACATGGACCGCTTGCCGAACGGCAGTGGAAGGTGTGGTCAGGGAGCGCCGGGAATGACGATGTCACCGTCGCGCAGTGACGGGCAGTAGACGTTCTCGCTGGAACCCAAGAGCCAGGCTGCCGCGTCCCAGGACCAGCCGGCGTTCACGAATGCCAGCAACACCGCACTTTCGGGGCTGGTCTTCAGTACCTGGCAGACCGCACGACCCCACTGGACGATCTGGTTGTTGTCCAGTGGGAAGTACGGGAATTGCGCGCGGAACGCATTGATGAACGCGATGTCGTAGTCGTAGCCGCCGTCGACCTCCGGCTGTTCGCTGTCGCACCGGAAGATGCCGGGGAGCGCACCGGGCGGGCCGCACGAGTCCGACTCGGCGGAGAGATCGGGGGAACTCAAGTTCCCCCGGATATGCGCGGAGTTCGCGGCGGTGCGAACCGTGGACCCACTGTCGGCGGACGGATGCGCGACCGTGCCCGCGGAGGTCAGCGTCAACAGGCTGATCGTGACAGCGAGAACGACTCCAGCGATCCGGTTCGGCCAGGGTTTCGACATCGCGATCACCTCTCGAGCGAGGGAGGCCGGGCCGTTGCGCCGATGGTTTTCCCCAGCCTCTCCAAATACCCTAGCCTCGTCGCGCATTTCTCACCCGGGATGCCTCTCGCGAGCCGGGCCGCACGGTCGGTCCGAAGGTGTCGTCGCAGCTGAGACCATCGGTCCGGTCGTGCGGCAAGGCGGATGCGGGCGTACCCTTGCTCCAGGGGAATTCTCGGGGCGCTGTGCACACCAAATCTCTCGGGTGAGGCCACCGCCATGAATATGTCGCCTGCTGTGAGTCGCAAGCTGTTCGGTTTCCTTGCCGTGACCACGGCTCTGCTCCTGGGAGCTCTGGCCGCAGCTCCTCCTGCTGCCGCTTGGCGGCTCGACGCGACGATCGGGCAGCCCGGCGCGGTGACGCTGCCGCAGGTGAGTGTGTCCGATATCGGGTTCCCGCCGCTGCCGCCGACTCTGACCTTCGACAGTGCTGCCGGCCCGGTCGTGCAACGCAGCCCCGCCTACGCCGGGGCTCAGAACGTCGTTGCGAACTATTCGGTCCAACGCAATACGGGCAATGGCGCGGACGGCTGGGTCACGGTCACCCCCCGGCGGGATATCGTCCGTCAGATCGGAGCCGGCGAGAGTCAAGTGCGGTTCCCTGCGGTATTCATCCAACCCACCACAGGCTCGGGCAACTATCGGATCGTCTTCGAATTCCACTGGGCCACTGACATGAACGGTTACCTCGGCTCTCAGAGTTGGCTGCCGAACGAGATGTCCGACCATGCGTGCGTCACCACTCTGAGGCCCTGCACCGTGTATGCCGGTTACGTCGAGGTCGGAGCGATCCGCTAAGGGCTGTCCCGCAATCCCTGGCGGGCGCGCGACGACAGCTACGGCACCTCGCCGCGTTGTCGGAACGCCCGAATACATCCAGTATGCGGA
>NZ_JBFAKW010000062.1:0-54712 GCF_040655955.1 Streptomyces sp. NPDC050263
GGGGGGCGGCCCCCCCCCCCCCCCCACCCCCGCGGGCCGCGCCGCCCGCCGCCCCGCCGCCCCCCCGCCCGCCGCGGGTGCCGAGCGAGCGGCTGTCGCCCATCTGCTCGGGGCCAGCCGGAGCCTCCATGGCCCGGCACGGTTCAACCGCCGGCACTCCTGTCGGAAAGGCGAGCGCTTGCCGTCGGCGTGGGCTGCTGCAGCACGGTCCGAGCGGAGACGACCATCGTGCCGCGGTGAATCGGCGTGCTCGTACTCGTCAACGGCAGACCTGAGCCTCCCTGCCGGTCGGCGACGACCTCGGCAATGATCGACAGGGCGGTCTCCTCCAGTGTGCGCGCACCGAGATCCAGACCGATCGGTGAGCGCAGTCGGTTCAGCTCCCGGTCTGTCACGCCGACTTCGCGCAGTCGCCGTGTGCGGTCCTCATGCGTGCGCCGGGATCCCATGGCTCCCACATACGCAACCGGAAGTTTCAGCGCGCGCTTGAGTAGTGGCACGTCGAACTTCGCGTCATGCGTGAGAACGCACAGCACCGTCCGGTTGTCGACCTCAGTGGTCTCCAAGTAGCGGTGTGGCCAGTCGACGATGACGTCGTCTGCTTCCGGGAACCGAGCCTTGGTGGCGAACACCGGCCGTGCGTCGCACACGGTGACGCGGTAGCCGAGGAACTTGCCCAGCCGTACGAGGGCGGCCGCGAAGTCGATCGCGCCGAAGACGATCATGCGTGGGGACGGGGCGCTGGATTCGACCAGCAGCGTAAGCGGCTGACCGCAGGAGGAGCCGTCCGCCCCCACCACAACGGTTCCCGTACGCCCGGCGTCCAGCATGGTCCGTGCCTGTGCCGCCACGGCGCCCGCCAACTGAGCCTTGTCGCTCAGTGTTCCCTCGTACAAGCCGTCGGACCGGACCGCCAACCCGCGGCTGATCAGTTCCGCGGGTCCGTCGACAACGCGGGCCAGTGCCACGGGTTCGCCCGCGCGGACGGCGGACAAGGCGGCCGCGATCACCTGTCGCCCTGGATCACCGACACGGGCCGACATGACCAGGATGTCAATCACACCCCCGCAGGTCAGACCGACGGCGAAGGCGTCTTCATCGCTGTAGCCGAAACGTTCCAGTACGGCTTCGCCGTCTTTCAGGGCGTGCCGGCACAGTTCGTACACAGCGCCCTCCACGCAGCCTCCGGAGACCGATCCGATGGCCGTTCCCTCGTCATCCACGGCGAGGGCGGCACCAGGCGCGCGAGGTGCGCTGCCGCTGACCGCGACAACCGTGGCGACGGCGAAGTCACGTCCCTGCTCCACCCACTGCTGCAGCTCTTCAGCGATATCCAGCATGTTTCTCCTTGGCGTCTGTCAGCCCCTGCAGGTGTGAGGTCTTCGCCGCCCCGCCTGTCGAGTGCGTCGGTCAGCGGACCGTCCGTGCCGCCGTCTCGATGATGTCGGCGACGTCCTTGGGGCGTGACACGCTCACCGCGTGCGAGGCCCCGACTTCCACCGTGTGCGCCTTGGCACGCTCGGCCATGAATCTCTGTGCCTGCGGCGGGATGTTCAGGTCCTCGGTGGCCACCAGCACCCAGGACGGAATGGTCTTCCAGGCCGGCTCGGAGGCAGCCTCCTCCAGTGCGGCACTGGTCACCGGACGCTGAGCAACCGCCATGAGGTCCGTGGTGTCCTCGGGAACATCCGCGGCGAACTGGTCGTGGAACCTGCTCTGTTCGATGTAGAGGTCCGTCCCCTCGGAGCCGTCCGGCAGGGAGACCGGAACAGGGCGCAGAGTTTCGCCGAGAGTACTGCCGGGGAACTTGGCCGCGAGCTCAGCCGCGCTCTCACCCTTCTCGGGGATGAAGGCGGCGATGTACACGAGCGCCTTGACGTTGTCGACACCGTAGGCGGCGTTGCTGATGATCGCTCCACCGTAGGAATGCCCGGCGAGCACGACGGGCCCGTCAATGCCGGCCAGCAGATCCTTGATGTACGCGGCGTCGCTGCTCAGCCCGCGCAGCGGATTGGCCGCGGCCACCACCGGATAGCCGTGCCGCTTCAGCTGCTTGACGACGCCGTTCCAGCTGGTGGAGTCGGCGAAGGCGCCATGGACGAGGACGACGGTCGGCTTGCGGTGCTGCGGGGCATTGGCCTTGCCGGCGCTCGCCGGGCCGACCGACGCGGCGAGGAGGCCGGCGGCGACCGTGACGGTGGCCATGAGGGCGAGAGGGGTGCGGGCACGTCGGAAAGGAGAACGAAGGTTCATGGAAGGCCCTTTCGAGGCAGAGGATTCAGCCGTGTCCGAACAGAGGACATGGCGAGTGGGCAGGACGCTGTCGCACGTCAGGAAGAGGCAGACGGCCTGATCGGTAAGCAGGGCGGCAAACGGGGAGCGTGTCCCGGGCCTGCCGGACGCGGAGCTGTCAGTTGCTGTGCAGCGCGGCGCGCAGGGTGCCGATGGCCAGGATGATGGCCGCCGTGGCGATCGCGCCGGACTGAACCTTCTCGTCGCTCTTGCAGCCCTGCGCCGGGCCGAGGCCGAACAGGTACGGCGGGTTCGCGGTAGCCTCGGCAACCGCCGACGGAGTGTCGGTGACGACACCTGGGCTCACAGCGACGTCCTCCGGACGGTCAGAGCATCAACTGGTCGATGGTGATGGGCAGGGAGCGGATACGGCGCCCTGTGGCGTGGTGGACCGCGTTGCCGATGGCCGCGGCCAGTCCGACCAGTCCGACCTCTCCGACTCCCTTGGTGCCGACGGGAGTTGCCCGGTCGGGGCCGCCGACGAACAGCACTTCCATGTCGGGAACGTCCGCGTTGACGGGCATGAGGTAGTCGCCGAACGTCGCGTTGGCGATGCGCCCGGTTCCCCGGTCGGTGGCCGTTTCCTCGAACATCGCCTGGCTGATGCCGCCCACCGTGCCGCCGACGATCTGGCTGGTGGCGGTCTTCTCGTTGAGGATGCGCCCGCCGTCGATGACGGACACCACCCGTGCCACGCGCAGCAGCCCCAGGTCGAGGTCGATGCGGACCTCGACGAACTTCGCCCCGAAAGCGCCGGCGATGGCCATGCCCAGTTCGTCTGTCTGCGGCGGTGTGCTTCTGCCGTCGGCGCTGAGTTCCTCCAGGCCGTGGCGGGCCAGGATGTCGACGTACGACTCGCCCTGTTCGGGGTCAGCGATGCGGTGGATGCGCCCGTCGGTGACCGTCACGTCATCGAGCATGGCTCCGCGCAGAGGAGACCGACTGTCGGTGCCCACCACGTCGAGGAATTCCTGCACCAGACGCCGGCAGGAGGTGTGCACGGCGCCTGCGAGAGCTCCGGTGAGGCCCGATCCGCCGGCCATGGGCGAGTAGGGCATGTCGGAGTCGCCGAGATCGAAACGCACGCGGGTGACGTCGAGGCCGAGCAGCCCCGCCGCCAGTTGGGTCATGACCGTGTAGGTGCCGGTGCCGATATCGGTGGAGGCGCTGCGGACGTATGCCGAGCCGTCACGGCGTACGGAGGCTCGTGCCTGGCATGGCGCCTGGAAGAAGGGATAGGACACACCGGCCACGCCGTAGCCGACGAGCCAGCGGCCGTCGCGCATGGAGCCCGGTTCCGGTGTGCGGCGTGACCAGCCGAACCGCTCGGCGCCCTCGGTGTAGCACTCCCTCAGGGCCTTGCTCGACCAGGGCAGGCCCAGGATCGGGTGCTTCTCCGCATAGTTGCGCAGGCGGATGTCGAGCGGGTCCATGCCCAGGGAGTGGGCGACTTCGTCGATGGCGGACTCCAGGGCGAAGCTTCCCTGGGCCTCGGCCGGCGCACGCATGGAGCCCGGGCAGGGGATGTTCAGGCGTGCCTGCCGGTCTCGGGTCAGCACGTTGGGGCAGGCGTACGAATGGGCCGATCCGTAGGAGACCGGTTCGTAGTCGTCGTCCTCCATCGCCACGGACGAGATGCCGTGGTGCTCGATGGCGACGAGGGTGCCGTCACGGGTGGCACCGATCTTGATCTGCTGGACGCTGTTGGGCCGGTGCCCCACTGAGGAGAACATCTCGGGCCGGGTCAGGACCAGCTTGACCGGCCGCTTTGCCTGACGGGCGGCCAGCACGGTGAGAATGACGTGGGACCACACCCTGAGGCCGGCGCCGAAGCCGCCGCCGACGAAGGGGGCGAGGACTCGGATGCCGCTCTCGGGGACCTTGAAGATCGTGGCCAGTGAGGTACGCACGTTGTGCGGCCACTGCGTGGAGTCGTGCAGGGTGACCGCGTCCCCGTGCCAGGAGGCGAGCGTGGTCATCAGGCCGAGCGGATTGTTGGTGTTGTCGGGGGTGGTGTAGGTCCCCTCGATCACCACGTCGGACTGCGCGAACCCGGCGACCACGTCACCGCGCTCGGTGTCCAGCCCCCAGGGGTTGGTGAGGATCTCGGCGCGGGGGTCGTCCACGTCGAGCACTGCCTTGCCCGTCTCGTACTCGACCCGTACCAGCCGGGCGGCGTGCCGGGCCTGCTCCGGGCTCTCGGCCACGACGATCCCGATGTGCTGCCCGTAGTGCAGGACGCGGTCGTCCTGCAGCGGGGCCGGGGGTGACCCGCCCAGCAGCGTCATCGGGCCGCGCTCCAGCTTCGGCGCGGTCAGATGGGTGATGACGTCCAGCACGCCCGGCGCCGCCAGGGCCGAGGAGACATCGATGTCGGTGATGCGTCCCGCGGCGATGGTGCTGCCCACCAGGGCGGCGTGCACCATGCCGGGGAGGGAGAAGTCGTTGGGGTAGTGGGCCGACCCGGTCACCTTCAGCGGCGCGTCCACGCGGTCGAGGCCGGCACCCACGATCCCACCGGTTTCGAGAGTGGTCATGACGACGCTCCTGCAACGGTCTCGAGGGTGCGCACGAGCGTGCGCTTGGCCAGCTCCACCTTGAACGCGGTCCCGGGCAGCGGCCTGGCGCCCTGCAAGGCCGCCTCGGCCGCCGCACGGAAGACGTCGGGGCCGACCGGGGCCCCGCTGAGGACCTCCTCCGCGTCCCAGCACCGCCAGGGGACGGTGCCGACCCCGCCCAGGGCCACGTGCGCCTCCTGGATGACGCCGTTCTCGATCACCAGGGCCGCGCCGGCCGAGGTCAGCGCGAACTCGTAGGAGACACGGTCCCGGACCTTCAGGTAGTGCGACCGCGCGTTCGCGGGAAGGAGCGGGATCTCGACCGCGGTGATCAGCTCACCGTGCAGCAGCACGTTCTCGACGTGCGGTGTGTCGCCGGGCGGGAGGTAGAACTGCGTCAGCGGAAACGACCGGACGCCGTCCACGCCCTGGACATGGACTGTCGCGTCGAGCGCCGCGAGGGGCACCGCGACGTCCGAGGCGTGCAGGGCGATGCAGTTCTCGCTTGTGCCCAGGATCGCGTGCATGCGGTGGATGCCCGTGATGGCGGCACACCCTGAGCCGGGGGCGCGCTTGTTGCAGGCGCTCACGGTGGGGTCTCTGAAGTACCGGCACCGTGCGCGCTGGAGCAGGTTGCCGCCGATCGTGGCCATGTTGCGCAGTTGGACCGACGCTCCGAGCAACAGTGCCTCGCGCACGAAGGGAAGCCGTTCCCTGACCAGGGGATCCGCGGCGAGTTCCTCCATCGTCGTCAACGCGCCGACCCGGACGGCCGATTCGGTGTGTGTGATGCCGCCGAGCGGAAGGCCGGTGATGTCGACGAGCCGCTCGGGGTGGAGAACGCCGTCCTTCATGAGGTCCAACTGTGTGGTGCCGCCGGCGAGGAAGGACGTGTGCCGATCGGCGGTCACGACGGCCACGGCCTGCTCGGCATCGGTGGCCCGGGCGTACTGGAAGGGCTGCATCGTCAACTCTCCGCTGTCACTTCGCGAATGGCCGCTCGGATGTTCGGGTAGGCGCCGCAGCGGCAGAGGTTGCCGCTCATGAACTCGCGGATCTCCTCATCCGAGGTGGCGCGCCCCTCCGCGATGAGGCAGACCGCGGACATGATCTGCCCCGGGGTGCAGTAACCGCACTGGAACGCGTCATGTCGGGCGAAGGCCGCCTGGACGGGATGCAACTCGCCGTCGCTGGACAGGGCTTCGACGGTGGTGACCTCGCGCCCTTCGTACTGGGCGGCCAGTGCGAGACACGACACCACACGCTTGCCGTCGACCATCACCGTGCAGGCACCGCACGCGCCCTGGTCGCACCCCTTCTTCGCGCCGGTGAGACCCAAGTGGTCGCGCAGAGCGTCGAGCAGCGTGACGCGTGCGTCGACATGGAGAGAATGGGAGGTGCCGTTGACATTCAGCGTGATATCCACGTGCGGCAGCCCGGTGGGCAACTGGCCGGATAGGCCTGTCTCGGTCCCTACCTGCTTCATAGACCCTCAATTCTGAGTCCGGGAGACATCGTCTGCGACAGATAAAAAATTCTTGACTTCGGTCGAGATCATTGCGTCGGAGACGCCGACAACTATTCCCGGTCGGGACGCTTGTTCGAACCCGGGTGGCACACTGGTCGAGTCCCTGGGGGTGGAGGGGAAAGACGGGTTCAGCCTGCGGTTTCAAAGCGGCCAGGGGGTGTGGACGGCGGTCGAAGCCACGGGCTTGCTCACCGCAGCGAGGGGTGCGCTTGGAGCTGTTTGCGTGAAGTGACCCTGAGCTTCCCGAAAATCTTGCGCAGATGCCATTCGACAGTGCGCGGGCTGATGAAAAGCCGGGATGCGATTTCTGGATTGGTGAGACCCTCGCGAACGAATCTGATGATCTGGGCCTCATGGGGAGTGAGTTCACTCTTGCTGCTGACGGTGCGTTTCCTGACGTTTTCACCGGTGGCGGCCAGTTCGCGTATCGCTCGCTGAGCGAAGCCCTCCATGCCCATCGCGACGAAGAGTTCATGTGCCATGCGCAGTTGTTCGCGGGCTGCCTGACGGCGTCTCTCGCGACGTAGCCACTCACCGTAGAGGAGGCGGGCACGGGCCAGTTCTCCGCGGACAGAGGTGCGGCTGAGCCGGTCGATCGCCTTCAGGTAGTGGCCTTCAGCCTCTGTGCCTTCGCTGAGGAGGGCGCGCGAGCGGGCTTCGATGCCCAAGGCCCAGTCCGTGCCGCTCGGCTGGGTCACCTCGACGAGGCGGTCCAGGGCGGCAAGCGCGGGGCCTGGTGTTCCTTGCCGGGCGGTCGCCTCGATGTACTCGACAAGCGACCAGGTCGGGATGCCCATCTCCAGTCGGGGATACTCCCGAGTGGCTGTGGCGGCCGCTTCCGCCGCCTCCGCGTACCTGCCGAGGCTGTTGTAGAGCACGGCTCTGCCCCACCCGCTGACCACCGGTCCCACGCCCTCGCCCCGGCGGCTTGCCCCTTCACCGGCGCGTTTGCTCAGGTCGATGCATTCCGCTTCCCGGCCTCGCCATGCGGCGACAAAGAGTGCGCCGTAGATCGGGGCGGCCGTTCCGACCGCCTCGGAGACGGTCTGCGCCTCCTCCGCCAGCGCCGCGGCTTTCGCCAGTTCGCCGTCGAGTACATGCACCACACAGCGCATGGTCAGTGCCAACGGGAGCGCTGTGGCCTGCCCGGCGTTCCTGGCGAGCTCAAGATGGCGGGCGGTCAGAACAGACATCGTCTCGTGGTCCCACACCCCCACGGCGGTCACACAAATGAGCCACAACCAGCGCAGTCCGTCCTGTGGGGAGAGGCCCGGCCCACGGCAGGCACGCAGGGCCAGTCGCAGGCCGGGGACCGCGCCGGCATGGCCTTCGACGATCCGTTCCGCTATCCCGTCGAGCAGGAGATCCGCCGGACGAGGAGGATGCGGGGTGGGCAGCGAGCGTGCCGCTCTGGCCACTTCGTACCTCTGGTCGCCGTAGGCCTGGGGGCCGGCGAAAATCGCCGCGTTGATTACCTCCAGATACGTCTCCCGGGCGAGTGCCACGTCATGAGGTGCGAGCCGACTCGCGGCCTTGAGCAACAGAACGGGAGCCTCGCTGCCCCGGTTCGTGGTGAACGCGATCAGCGCGCGCACCAGGTCCACTTCACCACGCCGTCGTTCGTCGAGGGGCCCTGCTTCGACGATGGACAGCAGCCGCAAGGCGATGTCGGGATTTCCCGCCTCGTGTGCCGCTCGCGCGGCGGCCAGTGCCCGCTCCTGACGGCGAGCCGGATCAGGGGTCAGGTCCGCTGCGCGGGTCATGAAGGCAGCGGTCGCCGCAACCCCACCGCGCGTGCGTGCCCGTCCGGCCGAGCGCTCGAGTTCTGCCGCGACTGCCTCATCAGGGCCGAAAGCGCCGTGCGCCGCATGCCAGGCGCGGCGGTCGGGATCTGCTCCTGGATCGGTCACGTCTGCCAGCGCCCGGTGCGTGCCACGCCGCTCTTCAGGCGACGCCGCCCAGTAGACGGCCGAGCGCACCATCGGATGAAAGAACGTCACCCGCTCGCCGATCTTGACCAGACCGGCTGCCACGGCGGGCCCGGACGCTTCGATGTCGATCCCCAACTGCTCAGCCGCACGCCAGAGCAGAGCCGGCTCGCCCGTCGGATCTGCCGCGGCGGCCAGCAGATACCGCCGTGCCTCCCGCGGAAGGCCTGCGATCGTCTGCAGGTAAGCCGCCTGAATCCGGTCACTGACAGGCCGCGCACTCGGCAGGCCGAAACCACCCGCCAGTTCCACCGGGGTCGACATCTTCGGCAATTCCAGAAGTGCGAGCGGGTTGCCCCGCGTCTCTGCGACGATGCGCCCGAGCACATGCTCGTCCCACGGGCCCGGCAGTACGGAGCGCAGCAGAGACCGCGCCTCATGGTCGGGCAGCCCTTCGATCAGCAGCTCGGGCAGGCCGGTGGGCTCCGCTGTGCCGGGCGGCACTTCGTCGGACACTCGAGCCGCAAAGACAATGGCCACCGAATCGGCGACCAGGCGTCGCGCCGTGAAGGCCAACGTCTGCATGGAGGCACGGTCGAGCCACTGGGCATCATCCACGACGCACAGCAACGGCTGGTCCCGGGCGACTTCCGAAAGCAGGCCGAGGACACCCAAGGCGACGAGAAAGCCGTCAGGCGCACGTTCGGATCCCAGGCCCAATGCTCCGCTGACGGCATCGCGTTGCACGGGCGGAAGGCTGTGAAGCCGGTCCAGCATGGGCCTGCACAGTTGATGCAGTCCGGCGAAAGCCAGTTCCATTTCGGACTGAATACTCGTGACACGCGCAATGTGGAATCCCCGTGCCTGATCGACCAGGTACTCGAGCAGCGAGGTTTTCCCCGCACCCGGCTCGCCCCGGACGACCAACGCCCGGCTCTCACCACCGCGCACGGCATCGAGCAGCTCCTCGAGCTGCTCGCATTCACGACCGCGCCCCGGGACACGCGACCGTGTCACCGGCGGGTCAGCCTTTCAGACGGTCCAGGCGGGTCCCCGAAGACAGCGGTTGACGCCCCGGGCAGCGACCGTGGGACGACTCTGGACCCATGCGCAGGTGGGCTGCTGCGTCTACGGCGACGATGGCTGGGCAAGCGTGTACCTCCTCGCGACTTGGTCCGGGGCGTCGGGAATTCCGGTGCGGGCCGGCTCAGCCGGGGAAAACCGAACGGACCCGCATGTCGAACACCGTATGAGGCCGACGGCCGGCGGAACGGTCCGCGGCAGCAAGGCGGCAGGATCGGGAAGGGGAGGCTTCCCTTTTTGCCGGATCGATGCCTCGTGTCGGCGGACGATGACGGCAGGGGCCGCGCCGCAGTCGCCGCCCGCCTCAGGCGCCGTAGCGGTTCACCGGGTCGAGGCACACGGTCAACTCCGCGCTGTGCCGCCGAGGGTCGGCTCGTGCCGAGAAGACCTTCCGTGCGCCCGGTTCCGGTCAGGCACCGGTAATGACGGCATCGCAGCGACCGGACGGCGTGACGGGGCCGTGGACACCCTCTGCGGTTGGCACCTGAACAGGTCGATTTTCTCGACTCGGACGAGCATGGCATTCTCGAAAGGCAGGTTGTATCCGACCAGTTGTGTCGAATTGCTGCCCCGGGGCGTTGCCGGAGTGCGATGACACCGTACAGAAAGTACAGGGGCTGACCGAGCATGCAGGGTGACCCGGACAACCTTTGGGCGGACGGGCGTCGGCAAGCGTTCACTGGAGGCTCGGAGCGGGCGCCCACGGACCATGCCCAGTTGATCGGCCGGGCCACCGAGCTTGCCATGCTGAGCGGAGTGATCGAGCAGGTACAGGGAGGTCTGGCTGCGTCGGTCCTGCTGCACGGCGCCGCGGGAGTGGGCAAGACCGCGTTGCTCGACGCGGTGGCGGTGCAGGCCCGAGCCTCGGGATTCTGTGTGTTGCGGGCCACCGGTGTGGAGTCCGAGGTCACCCTTCCGCTGTCCGGGCTCCACCAACTGTTGTACGGCCTGAGGGATGAGTTCAACCGGCTGCCGTACGGCCAGCGGGATGTTCTCGAGCGTGCGCTCGGGCTCTCTCAGGACACCGCACCGGACCAGTTCGTGGTCTCGGTGACCGTGCTGGAACTCCTGCACGTTCTGGCCGTCGACGGCCCGGTGCTGCTGGTCGTGGACGACGCCCAGTGGATCGACGAGGTCAGCGCACGCATCGTCGCGTTCGCCGTTCGGCGTCTCGCGCCGAAGCCGATCGGATTCCTCGGCGCGGTGCGCTCGGAGTGGAAGACGTCCATCGACAGGAGCTCCCTGCTGGAGTACCGCGTCGAACCGCTTCAGGCCGGGTCGGCGGCCGAACTGCTGGACAGCCGCTTTCCCGGTCTGGCCCGGGCGGCACGGCAGCGGCTCCTCGACGAGGCGGCCGGAAATCCGCTGGCCCTGCTGGAACTGCCGGCCTCGCTCAGCGACGAGCAGCTGTCCGGTAGGGCGGAGCTGCCCGGTTGGCTGTCGCTGGGCGACCGGCTGGAGTCCCTCTACGCCGGCCGGGTCCGGAGCCTTCCGGAGACCACCCGTGACCTCCTGCTGCTGGCAGCCTTCGAAACCACGGGAAGCATCCGTACGATCTGGGCGGCACTGTCCGAGGACGCCGCCGCCGCGGACTGCGCCGTCGTCCCGGCAGAGCGCGCCGCGCTCGTGCGGGTGGACACCGGGAACGACCGACTGGTCTTCCGGCACCCGCTGGTGCGGTCCGCGACAGTGCAGCTGGCGACACCCGACCGGCGCCGCGCCGCGCACCGTGCCCTGGCCGCGGCCCTCGACCATGAGCCGGAACGCCAGATCGGGCACTTGATCGCCGGTTCCCTGGGACCGGACGAGGTCGTGGCCCGGAAGCTGGAGAGCGCCGCCCACCGGGCCGTGCGGCGCGGCGCGGCGACTGCTGCCGTCAGCGCGCTGCGCCATGCCTCCGGTCTCAGCCTCCAGCCCGAGGACCGGTCCCGCAGGCTTGCCAAGGCCGCGTTCGCGGCCAGCCACGCAGGTCAGCTGGACGCCGCCGCCGAGGTGCTGAACAGCGGCGGTTACTGGGAGCACGCGAGCCCCGAGGACGCCGCTCGGGCGGCCTCCGCCGCCGCCTTCCGGCTGATTCACCGCGACTGCGATGTCCGCGCGGCCCACCGGCTGCTCCTGAGTGCCCTCGACAACGTTCTCGGCCGAGGTGAGGGGGGAGCCCCCGGAGCCCTCGCCGAGGACCTGACGGACGAGCTCTTCTTCCTGTTGATCGAAGCCTCGTGCTATGGCGGAACACGGGAGCTGTGGGACCAGGTCGCCGAACGGATCAGGCTGGCCTCGAACTTCGCCAGATTGAGTTTCGACGCCCTGGGTGACCCGGTTCGGCGCGGCCGCACGGTGATACCGCGGCTCCGGCGGGCCTTCGACGACATCCCGGCCGAGACGGACCCGCGCCGCATCATGCAGATGGCCCGCAGCGCCCTCTTCTGCGACGACATCAGCCGTTACCGCGAGCAGGCCGCGCGCGCCGCCGGCCTGGCGCGCACCGGCGGCGCGTTCGCGAGTTGGGCGGCCGCGACCCTGTTGCTCGCTCTGGACGCCTACCACACCGGCCAGTGGGACGAGGCGGGCGCCATGCTCCGTGAGTGCCTGGAAGTGGCGGAGGAGTTCGGCTATACGCTGCTCGGCTGCCGTATCCGGTACCAGCTGGCCTTCATCGAGGCGGGCCGTGGGCGTGCGGAGGCGGTCCAGGCGCTGACGGACAAGATCGTGGCGACATCCGTGCCCCAGGGCATGGTCACAGGACAGGTGATGGTACGGCAGACCCGTGCCCTGCTGGCGCTGGGAGCCGGCGACTACGAGACGGCGTACCGGCACTGCGTTCGGATCAGCCCGCCGGGGGAGTTCCCTGCCTATGTGGCCTGGGCGCTGTGGTCGGTTCTGGACCTCGTCGAAGCGGCCGTCATGACCGGCAGAACCGAGGAGGCGCGCGCTCATGTCGCCGCGGCCGAACGAGCCGACATCGGCGAGCTCTCACCCAGGATCGCCCTCCTGGTCGCCGGAGCCGCGGCGCTCGCAGCCACCGACGATGAGGCGGAAAGGCTGTTCGAGAAGGCACTGGCACTGCCGGACGCCGACCGCTACACCTTCGAGTGCGCACGTATCCGGCTGGCCTACGGCCGGCGGCTGTTCGGTCGGGGGCAGATCGATGCCGCGCGCGAACAGCTCCGATGCGCCCTGGACGAGCTGGAGCGGCTGGGCGCGCAGCCGTGGTCGGTGCGGGCCCGCGCCGCGTGCAGGGCGGCCGGGGTGCCCGTCGAGGCGACTCCGGCAGTGGAGACGACGGCGCTCACCTCCCGGGAGCTCGAGATCGCGGAACTCGCCGCCACCGGTATGAGCAACAAGCAGATCGCCGCCGAACTCGTCCTGTCGCAGCGGACCGTGAGTACCCATCTGTACAACCTCTTTCCGAAACTGGGGATCAGCTCCCGCGCTGCACTGCGCGACGCGCTCCGGAGCTTCGAGAAGCACGATGCGTAGGCGCAGGGCCGGTCAGAGGATCCCGAGCCGGGCTCCGTAGCCGACGGCGTGGGCGCGGTTGCGGAGCCCGAGCCGGGTCAGCATGGTGTGGAGGGAGTTCTTGATGGTGCGGTCCGAGTAGCCGAGTTTGTCGGCTATCTGCTCCGTCGTCCACCCCTCGGAGAGCAGCCTGATGATGTCGATCTCACGCTCCGTGAGGGCGAACTTCGGGGCTCCCGAGGACTGCAGGATCCGCATCGCCTCGACCAGTCGGCGGACGAGCGTCGCCGGGAGGTAGGCGTGGTTGGCCCGGCTGCTCAGTATGGCGGCGAGGATGTGGTGCATCTCGGTCTGCCGGCGGGGCAGGAAACTCACCAACCCGTGGCTGATCGCGCCGGTCAGCTGGATCTCGGTGATGCTGTTGGCCACCAGGACGATGCGCATCTCCGGGTTGGTCGCCTCCAGTGCAGCACTCTTGATCCCGGCGAGCGTCGTGGAGATCACGTCGTCCGCGAGGATGACGAGCACGTCGGCTCTGGGCTGCTCCTCGACACCGAGTACCTCCACCTGCGGACGGGAGCGGAGGTACCCGATCACGCCCTCACGGGTGACTGGATCGCCGGCCCGGACGGCAACGGTGGGCGGCCGCTCGACGTTCGTGTCGCCCCGGCTGGGCGTGACGGTGCGCGAGCGGTGGTGAGACTCCCGTAATTGGGTACGGGACTGGGGGTTCGATTCCATGAGGGCGCCTCTGCGACGTTCGGGACTCCAGAAGGAGCTGTGGGGGACAAGGAGGGCCTTGATCGCCAGACAGAGCCTGCTTCGCGGAGGACGATCCGTCCATACGTGATATGACGCAGATCTCCGGATCCGACTGCAGGGCGGTCGCACCTCAATGACGTAGGAGGACCCGGACCGTGCGGGGCTCGTGCCACTCCTGGCAAGGCGTTCCAGGGCCGTTGGACCCGGGATCCGTCGGCCGTGGGATGGGCGGTCCGGGACGCGAGCCACTTTCCACCTCTTGGACATGGACGCCGGGAGAGATGGGCGGGCATGACGGATCCTCCTCGCACGGGACAGCAGGACAGCACGGCTACGGCTACGGCTACGGCTCGGAACAGGAACGGATCATGGTCCGCGCCGAACGGAGGTTCCTCAGCCAGGCTGCCGTGTGCCGCGCAGGCCTGGAACGTCCCTGCGGCAGGCAGTTCGGCCACACCCCGATGGCCGTACGGCCACCCGGTCCTGCTTGCGTGCTTCTGCCGCCCCGGTGGGCAGCGAAGCGCCCGGTAGCCGGCCCAGTTCATCAAGGAGACCCGGCGGGCCGAGAGGGTGCCAGGAGCCTCCAGGATCGAAGAGCGGCGACGGTAACCTCCGATGACCTGGAACTCCCACGGGTGCTCTTTCCACCGGGACCGACCGGCGCCATGGCCGCCGTGCAGGAGGAGGACTCGCGGCGCACGGGCGCACCGTGACCCGGCTCCTCACCTGATAGCGGTGTTTTCGCTGGTCAGACATAGGGCCGGTGAGGTGATTGCGTGGAAGTCGTGGCCTGTTGTGCCGTCGCTCCCCGGGAGGTCGAGGATCCAGGCCGAGTTGGCTGCGGCCGAGGAGAAGTGCCGCAGGATACGAACGACATGCGGGCGGCGGGTCCTGAGCCGGATCGGCGACCAGTGGCCCAGCGCTTCGGCACACACGCGAGGGCGGGCGAGGTGGACCCCGCCTCCGCAGTGGCGTACCACTGCGACAACAGGGCTTCCTGGTGAGCGCGTTGGCATAGACACCCTACGAGCTGCCAAGAGGCCCTGTTCCCAGGCCCGGCACCGGCCGCGATCACCCGATCGAGACTCCCGTTCGATGAGCGCCGCTCAAGATCGGAAAGACGACAGCTGCTCACCCGGCTGCGCCCAGGCGTGCATTGCCAGGGGGATCGGCCGGTTGGATCAGGTCCAGGGGCTGCAAGGCGCCTTGCTCTCGGAAAGGGCGCAGAGTCGGATACGCCAGATGTCCTTGCTCAGATTGATCGACACGCCTCCCGCCCGGGTTGACGGACTGTGAACCTCCGGAGTCGTCGTAGTGCTGGTACTCCACACGGATGGTGCCGCTCGAGCTCCAGGCCCAGAGCCGGCTCTCGGAGCCGTTGCCCGGGTTGTTGTCGAACGACGCCTGCCCGGATTTGAAGATGATCGTGGTGGCAGTCGTCCCGACCTCAGCAGCCGAGGCGGGGGTGGCCAGACCGGCGCTGACCGCGGTCAGCAGCGCCACAGGCGTAGCCGCTTTCGCGAAGTCTTCAAGCGCATGATCGCATTCACCCTTTCGGGTCCGCGTACACGAACTGTTGGGCAGTCGGTGCACGGGGTGTGTCTCCGCGGGCGCGGTGCGTGACACCGACGCCCCGTGCGGAGGGTGCGCCGACGCGGCTTGACGACATGATTCGTGCCGTCGGCGCCTGCGGTCCAGGCGGCTGCCCGTTCCTTCCCTCCTGCGTTGCCCTTATGACCCGGCCGCCGTGTCCGGCGGCGGCGCAGCACCCGGGCGCTGGACGGCGAGGGGTTGTCGAACAGTGGCGTCGAGCGACCATCACCGCAGGTGGAAGGGTATGCGAGTGGTCCGCACGAGCCGATCGACCCGACGGGAACCGCTTGACCGGTGCGTGCATCATGGGTCCCTGTCACACCCGGCACCGGCACCGGCACCGGCCCCGGCCCCGGGAGCCACGCGGTGCCGCTATGAGGAGGTTCCCGCTCGTGTCACGCCAGGTACTCCACGTCGACCCGTCGCGGCCCGGTGCCTACGGCACACTCGGCGAAGCGCTGAGCCGGGCGCGCAGCGGCGCCGTGATCAGCGTCGCGCCGGGCCAGTACCCCGAGAACTTGGTGATCACGACACGGGTGACCATCGCCGCCGAGCAGGCCCGCGGCACCGTGCACATCTGCCCGCCCGACGGCAGCGCGGTGGTGCTGAAGGCGGACGCCATGATGATGACCGATCTCGTCCTGCGCGGACGGGACGAGGACGTCCCCGTGGTGGCCGCGCTGCGCGGTCAGTTGGCGATGGACGGCTGCGAGATAACCGGCGCGGCCTGGACGGCCGTACTGACCAGGGACACCGGCGCACTCGCCATGAGGGACTGCCGGATAAGCAACCCGCGCGGAGCGGGTGTGGTCGACACCTCCGGCCAGGAGTCCTCCGTCGAGTCCTCCACCATCGAGCATCTGGGCACCACCGGGATCGTCCTGACCGACCAGAGTCGCATCACCGTACGGGGATGCAGCATCAGGGACGCCCGCGGCAACGGTGTCCTCGCGAGCGGCTCCGCCCAGGGCTCTGTGGAGGACTGCGACATCTCGTCGACCGACAAACCGGCCATCGCGTTGGAGGAGCACAGCACGACACGAGTACTGCGCACGGTGGTGCACGACACCAGTACCGGCGTGCAGTTGTCGAGCGACGCTCGCAACGAGCTGGAGGAGGTGCGGATCACCTCGACCGTCGCCGCCGGCATCGTCCTGTCCAGCGGCTGTGACCCGGTGTTGCGCCGCTGCCGCACAGCCCGCACCAAAGGGCCGGGACTCCTCGTCACCGACCGGGCCCGCGGCACCTTCGAGGACTGCTGGCTGGAGTCCGCCGAGGTCGCCGCCCTCCAGGTGAGCGGCTCGGCGGCACCGGTCCTCATCGGCCTGTCCGTACGGGACAGTGCGGCCGGCGCCAAGTTCGACGAGGGAGCCGTCGCCGAACTGGACCGCCTGGAGATGCTGGACATACGGGGGACTGCCATCTCCGTGACCGGCGGGGCCAACCCGCTGATCCGGCGGGCCAGGCTCCGCTCGATCGGCGGCCGCGGCGTGGACGTGACGGACTCCGGGCGCGGACGGCTGGAGGACTGCCACCTCGAGCGGACCGGCGAGGCGGCGGTGCACGTCGCGGGCGGGGGCAACCTCTACATCGGCGGCGCCAAGGTGGAGGAGCCGCAGGCCGAGGGGCTGGTGGTCGGCTCCGAGGGCGCGGTCACCGTCCGGGACTGCTCGGTGACCGGTGCCAACGGCATCGGTGTGCACGTCGAAACGGGCGGGGAACTCACCGCGAACCGGCTGCGCGTGCACCGGGCCGCCGAGCACGGCATGATGATCGCCGAACGCGCCCGCGCCTCGCTCAACTCCTCGGAGGCCAGTGGATGCGGCGGGGACGGGTTCCGGGTGGACAGCACCGAGCCCGTGTCGCTCGCCGGATGCTCCGCCCGCGAGAACCAGGGCGCCGGCCTGCTGCAGACCCGGCCCGGCGACCGGCTGTCGGTGGAGGACCTGACCTCCGCCGACAACGGCGCCCCGGACGCCTACGGCGACACGGCGCTGGACAGCCTCGATCCGGCGGGGGGCGCCCAGGGCTTCGGGCCCCTGGCGGACCTGGACCGGCTCATCGGCTTGGAGAACGTCAAGCGCCAGGTGCACACCCTGGTGAGCCTCGCCCAACTCGCGCGCCGCCGCGCCGAACTGGGCATGCCGGCTCCTCCGATGGCCCGCCACCTGGTGTTCGCCGGCCCACCCGGCACCGGCAAGACCACCGTGGCCAGGCTCTACGGTTCGGTCCTGGCCACTCTCGGGGCTCTGCCGAAGGGACATCTCGTCGAGGTCTCCCGGGCCGACCTGGTCGCCCAGGTGATCGGCGGCACGGCCATCAAGACCACCGAGGCGTTCCAGCGTGCCCTCGGCGGTGTGCTGTTCATCGACGAGGCGTACACCCTCGTGTCGGACAGCGGGCGCTCGGGCGCGGACTTCGGCCGCGAGGCGGTGGACACGTTGCTGAAGCTGATGGAGGACCACCGCGAGGAAGTGGTCGTCGTGGTGGCCGGCTACTCCGACCGCATGGACCAGTTCCTGGCCTCCAACCCGGGCCTCCAGTCCCGCTTTTCGCGCACGATCGAGTTCGAGAACTACACCGTGCCGGATCTCGTCGCGATCATGGAAAGCATGTGCGCCTCGCACCAGTACGAACTGGGCGAGGGCACACGGGACGCCCTGACCCTGCTCTTCGAGCGGATGCCCCGCGACGCGAGCTTCGGCAACGGCCGTGCGGCACGCCAGGTGTTCGAGGAAATGGTGGACCGGCAGGCATACCGGCTGTCCACCATGCGCACCCCCGAGCCCGGGGATCTGACGACGCTGCTCCCGGTGGACGTCGGCGAGCGGGAGGCCGCCGAGGTCGCCGGCAGCGGCGGGACGGAAACCGGAGCTCCCCTGGAGCGGCTCAACGAGATGATCGGCCTCGACAGCGTGAAGCGGGACGTCACCGACCTCGTCAACCTGCTGGGGACGGCGCGGCGCAGGGAGGCCGCCGGACTGCCGGCACCTCGCCTCAGCCACCACCTGGTCTTCACCGGTCCCCCCGGCACCGGCAAGACGACGGTGGCGCGCCTCTACGCGGAGCTGCTCGTCTCCCTCGGCGTGCTGCCCCGCGGCCAACTCGTCGAGGTGGCTCGGGCCGACCTGGTAGGCCGGTTCATCGGACACACCGCCCAGCTCACCCGTGAGGCCTTCGAACGGGCCCGGGGCGGCGTGCTGTTCATCGACGAGGCGTACACCCTCACCCCCGCCTCCGCGGCGGACTTCGGCCGCGAGGCGGTGGACACGTTGCTGAAGCTGATGGAGGACCACCGCGACGAGGTCGTGGTGATCGTCGCCGGCTACACCGAGGAGATGGACGGCTTCCTGGCCTCCAACCCCGGCCTGGCGTCGCGGTTCTCCCGCAGCGTGGAGTTCGGCAACTACACCTCCGACGAACTGGTCACCATCGTGCGCCAGCACGCCTCGGCGGCCCACTACGACTGTGCACCCGGCACCGCCTCGGTACTGCGGGCGTACTTCGACTCCTTGCCCAGGGACCGTACGTTCGGCAACGGGCGCCTCGCGCGCCGGGTACTGGAAGGCATGATCACGCGGCAGGCGGGGCGGATGAGCAGGATGTCGGCGCCGTCGCTCGAAGAGCTGCGCACCCTGCTCCCCGAGGACCTGACCGGGGCGGAGGCGATGGCGGAATGAACGTGTCCGGACGCACCCGGGCCGCGACGCCCCCGGCATCGGGCCCGGCACCGCGGCCCGTCACCCGCCGCGCCCGGCCCGGCAGACCCCTGACAGCCGCTGTGTCCATGGCGGCCGCGCTGCCGCTCCTGCTGCCTTCGGCCGCCTTCGCGGCCGTGGTCGGTGCCCCGCACGCGGAGTCGGTGAAACTGCCCGTCATGCCCGCCGTCCTCGCCGAGGGAGACCCCTGCACGGAGGCCTCCCCCCGGACGGTCCGGGCCGAGCCCCGCTATCAAAGGACACTGAACCTTCAGCAGTCCTGGCGGTTCGGCCGGGGCAGCGGGGTGAAGGTCGCGGTCGTGGACACCGGCGTCGCCACCGGGACCGCCCGGCTGGTCGGCCGGGTCACGCCGGTCAGCGGCGACGGCGACTGTGTCGGGCACGGGTCCTTCCTGGCCGGCCTGGTGGCCGCCGCCCCCGTATCCGGGACCGGGTTCAGCGGGGTGGCGCCGCAGGCGCGGATCCTCGCCGTGCGGGGCACCGACCAGCGCGGAACCCCGACCGCCGACACTCTCGCGGCGGGGATACGGGCCGCCGCCGACGCCGGTGCCCAGGTGATCCTGGTGGGTCCGGCACTGGCCCGCGGATCGTCGGGGCTGACCCGCGCGGTGGAGCACGCCGCCAAGCAGGACGCCCTGGTCGTGGCGGCCGCGGCACCGCAGCTGAAGTCCGGGACGAGTCCCGGGCCGGCCAAGGACTACTGGCCCGCGGCACAGCTCGGCGTACTGTCCGTGCTGGGGACGGCGGAGGACGGCTCCGTGCCGGACGACACGGCGGTACCGAGGAGGGCCGACCTGGCCGCGCCCGGCAGCGGTGTGATCGGTGTGGGCCCCCGCGGCAAGGGCCACCTCATCGGCAACGGCTCCTCGCTCGCGGCCGCTTTCGTGGCCGGTGCGGCGGCACTGGTGCGCGCCCGGTATCCGGACCTGTCCGCCGCCGGGACCGCCGAGCGGCTCGTCAGGAACGCCTACCCCGCCGATGTGCCCCGGATGGACGTCTACGCGGCGCTGAGCAGCTCCGGATCCGGCCGCACGGACGTGGCGCCGCCGCCCGCGCCGGCCCGGATGCCCTCCTACGAGGCCACCGAGGCCGCCGTGCGCCGGGGGACGCTGCTGGCCGGTGCCGGGGCGGCCACCACGGGTGCGGTGGCCTGGGCGGCCCTGGCGGTACGCGCCCGCGGCCGGCGTTCCGAGGACGCGGCCGGTTGACGGACCGGGGGTCTGGCAACGTACCCACCCAGCCCCCCGCTCCCCGGCCCGCCCGGACCGTCAGTACTCCCCTTCTTCCTCCAGAAGCGCCGTCTGGATCATCATCGGCTTGCGGCGCACGATGTAGTGGCCACGGCCGGGCGGCAGGTTCTTCGGCTTGAAGTTGCCGAACAGATAGCCCTCGGACGGTGGGCAGGACAGCAGCAGGCCTGGGGTGTTCGCCTCGTCCAGCCGCCGCATGAGCGGATCGGACAGGGCACGTGCCGCACCCGTCGCCGAGCGCACCACCACCATGTTCAGCCCCACTTCGTGACCCAGCCCCAGGAACTCGAAGAACGGCGCCAGCGGGTGGTCCACGGTGGTGCCCAGCAGGTCGTAGTCGTCGACGAGGACGAACAGTCGAGGGCCCTGCCACCAGTCCGCGAGTCGCATCCTGGCCGGGGTGATGTCAGCCCCGGGCAGCCGCTGCTTCAGTGCGTTCGCCGCCCCGGAGGCCAGTTCCCGCAGCGCGTCCGCGGACACGGCCGTACCGAGGCGGTACTCGTCGGGCACCACGTCCGCCAGGCTGCGCCGGTAGTCGACCGTGAGGATGCGCGCCTCCTGCGGGGTGTACCGCTCGAGGACCGCGCGGACGACCAGCTTGAGCAGGTTGGTCTTGCCGCTCTCCGTGTCCCCCACCGCCATCAGGTGAGGCGTGCGGCTGAAGTCGTGCCACACCGGTGTCAGGTTCTCCTCGTCGAGGCCGAGAGGTACCTTGAGCGTCGCCCCCTCCCGCTGCACGGCGGGCAGCTCCCGCGCGGGCAGCCTGGCGGGCAGCGTGCGCACCGCGGGAGCGGACGGCCCCTGCCATGCCGCGGAGACCCGGGTGATCAGGTCCGCGACGCCCTCTGAGAGGTCGTCGGCGGTCTGCCGCCCGTCGATGCGGGGGAGGGCCGTCAGGAAGTGCAGCTTGTCCCCGAAGGTCAGTCCACGTCCGCTGTTGTTGGGCACCGTCCTGGCCTTGCGGTTGTCGACCAGGGAGTCGATGCCGTCGCCGAGGCGCAGCTCCAGCTTGGTCGCCGCCTGGTCGCGCACCTGCGCGGAGAGCTCCACCCAGCGAGTGGTGGTCACCAACAGGTGGATCCCGTAGTTGAGGCCCTGGGAGGCGATCCGGTTCATCACAGGGAGGAGGTGGTCGAAGTCCTGCCGGACGGACTGCCAGCCGTCCACGACCAGGAACACGTCACCGTGCTTCTCGTCGGGGAAGTCGCCCCGGGCCCGGCGCCTGCGGTAGGTGGCCATCGAGTCGATGCCGTGGTCGACGAAGAACTGCTCACGATACGTGAGCGCTGAGGTGACCTCCGTGACCGTGCGTTTGATCCGCTCGGTGTGGAGCCGGGCGGCCACCCCGCCGACGTGCGGGAGCCCGGCCAGCTGGGACAGGGTGCCGCCGCCCAGGTCCAGGCAGTAGAACTGCACCTCGGCCGGGGTGTGGGAGAGGGCCAGCGCGGAGATCAGCGTACGCACCAGGGTGGACTTGCCGCTCTGGGAGCCACCGGCGATCGCCACGTGCCCGCCGGCCCCCGACAGGTCGACCACCAACTGGTCGCGGCGCTGCTCGAAGGGCTTGTCGATGATGCCGACCGGGACCCGAAGCCGACCGGTGCCCTTCCAGCCGTCGGCGACCAGTCCTCGGCCCTCGACGGCCGTCAGCGGGGGCAGCAGGGAGTCCAAGGTCGGTGGCTCGTTCAGTGGGGGCAGCCATACCTGGTGGGCGGGCGGACCCGAGTCCCGGAGGCGTTCCACGGCGACGGACAGCAGGGGCTCGGTGCTCTCCTCGCTCCCCTGGGGCTCCGGCTCGGGCGCCCGGACCGGCTCCCGGGGCACTACCCAGCTCGACGTCCAAGGCACGATCTGGCTGGCGACCCGGGCCTGGACGGCGCCCGTGCGCCGGTGCTGGTAGGGGCCGGACACATAGGCGGCGCGGAAGCGGATGAGGCCGTCGGTGCCGTGCTTGAGGAACCCGGCGCCCGGCTGCGGCGGGAGCTGGTAGGCGTCGGGCACGCCCAGCACGCCGCGGCTCTCGATGGCGGAGAAGGTGCGCAGACCGATGCGGTACGACAGGTGGCTTTCGAGCTGGTGCATCCGGCCCTCGTCCAGCCGCTGCGAGGCCAGCAGCAGATGGATGCCGAGCGACCGCCCCAGCCGGCCGATCATGACGAACAGCTCCATGAACTCCCGGTGCGCCGCCAGCAGTTCGCTGAACTCGTCGACGACGACGAAGAGGCTCGGCAGCGGGGGCAGATCGGCCCCTTGGACACGGGCTTTCTCGTACTCCATCGCCGAGGTGTAGTTGCCCGCGCTGCGCAGCAGTTCCTGACGGCGTATCAGCTCGCCGTGCAGCGCGTCCTGCATACGGGCGACCAGCGCCACCTCGTCGGCCAGGTTGGTGATGACCGCGGAGGTGTGCGGCAGTGAGTCCAGGCCGAGGAAGGTGGCGCCGCCCTTGAAGTCCACGAGGACGAAGTTCAAGGTCTCCGAGGAGTTGGTCAGGGCGAGTGCCAGCACCAGGGTGCGCAGCAGTTCGCTCTTGCCGGAGCCGGTCGCCCCGATGAGCATGCCGTGCGGCCCCATACCGCCCTCGGCGGACTCCTTGATGTCGAGTTCGACGGGCCGGCCGTCGACGCCGACCGCGACCGGCACCCGCAGCCGGGAGGCGCCGGTGGCGCGCCGCCACAGGACCGGGGGGTCGTGGCGGTGCAGGTCGGGAATGGACAGAAGGGCCGTCAGTTCCACGTCCGTGCTGAGCGGTTCCGACGTGTCCGTGCTGAGGCTCATCCGGTACGGAGCGACCATGCGGGCCAGCGACTCCGCCATGCGGGGGCCCATCGCGTCCGGCCGGCCCAAGGCGGTGGTCTGCTCCTTGCGGGACTTGTCGGTCCGTACCAGGGCGACCTTCTCCCGCTGCACGTCCAGCCTCAGGGTGGTACGGCCGGGCCGCCACTCCAGGCTGCCGGACACGTCCACGACCACGACGTTGCGGAACCCGGCGCCGTTGAAGCGGTGGTCGGTGGTGATCTGCACACCGTCGACCACCACGACGGCCAGGGGCTCGTCCCGGCCGGGCACGGCATCCGGGTCGAACACGGGCCGTTCGAAGAGATCGGCGCCCAGCAGGTCGTCAAGTTCCTCGACCGTGGAGACGAACATTCGTGCGGGTCCCGCGCCGTCCTGCTCGTGCGGGTGCAGATGGTGCGGCAGCCATTTGGCCCACTCCCACTCGGCATGTCGCTCGTCCGTCACGCACAGGGCGAGCCACAGCTCCTCGGGAGCGTGGAAGACGGCCAGCTGGGACAGGGCGGCGCGGACCATGTCGCGGCCCGCGGCCTCGTCACCGCGCAGCAGCACCTTGGACCACGAGCGCAGGTACACGGCGATCGGCTGGTCGGGTACCGTCGTGTAGGCCCGCACGAAGCGACGCAGGGCGTGCGCGCTCAGCGGCTCCAGATCCTCCACGGGCCTGGTGGCCGTCGGAGCCATCTGCAGCGCAAGCTGCTGGTCGCCCACGGCTATCCGCGCCTCACCGAAGTCCTCGTCGGCGGCGCGGCGTTCCCACAGACGCGTCGTACGCACCAGGCTGCGCAGCGTCGCCGGCTCCGGATGGCGCCAGGCCAGCGCCTGATACTGCTGGACGACGGCGGAGCGGACCTGGCGGCGAATCTGCGTCAGATAGCGCAGGTAGTCGCGCCGTTCACCGCGCACCCGCTGCTTGCGCTCGCTGCTGCGGCGCGCCCACTGCCCCACCAGCATGGCGGCAGCGGCGAGGAGCATCATGCCGAGCGCCACGTAGCTTAAGGCGTTGTTACCATTCCCGGGCCGCAGGTACATGAACATCATCGAGGCGGACATCATCGCCATCGGCAGATACGTCCACACCGCGGAACTGTCGGGGAGGACCTCGGGCAGTCCTGGCGGCTCCTGAAGACTCAGTTCGCCGTCCGGCATTTCGGGACCCCGACGCCGAGCCGGACGCCGGAAGAGAACCACACTCAACGGATTGTCTCCTTATCGCGGCCGCGGGAAAGCGCCGCCTCAGTGGATGACCGCCCTGCCTGGAAAGGAACATCGGTCAACGAATTGGATGCGAACCGGCAGGCCGGAGAGAATTCCTCGGCCCGTTCACCGGGCCGGCGGTCGGCGCACGTAGTCTGCATCCGATCAACGCACATTCAAAGCCCGGTCTGATGCTACTCAGAAAAGGCGCTTCCTTTGAACGAAACCTCAACCGCGGGCCTGTGCCGTCTTACCGTGCGCACCCCCCGCAATTCCCTCGATCTCGCGGTTCCCTCCGACGTACCGGTGGCCGACCTGCTTCCCGTCGTTCTGCGGCATGCCGGCACCGAGTTGGAGGAAGAAGGCCTGGAACACGGGGGCTGGGTGCTCCAGCCCCTGGGAGGGACCGCACTGGAGGGCGAGGAAACCCTCGCCTCATTGAACATCACAGACGGCGAGGTACTGTACCTGCGCCCGCGCGCCGACGAACTTCCCGAAGTGCGGCTGGACGACCTCGTGGACGGCATAGCCGACACCATGCGCCACCGCCTGCACACATGGGGACCCAAGAGCAGCCGCATGCTGCTGCGCGGGTTGATGGGCCTCACTGTGGCCACCGGACTGCTGATCCTCGCCTGGCCCGGAGTCCCCGAAGGTATGCGGGTGCCGGCGCTGGCGGTCGCCGCCGCGCTGCTGCTGGCCACCGCGGCGACCGCGGGCCGCGCGGTGGGCGACCCGGCCTCGGGGGCCGTGCTCGGCGTCTTCGCCGCACTGTGCCTCGCCCTGACGGGCGCGTTGGTGACAGGTGGTGACATGGCCGGACCCCGGAGCCACGAGGCGCTGGGCGCCCAGCTGCTGGCCGCGGGTGCGGCGGGCACGGGCGGCGCCGCCCTGGCGCTGGCCCTCGTCGGGCTCCACGCACCCGTGTTCGCCGGGGTGATCCTCAGTGCGCTGGCCGCGGCCGCCGCCGGGTCGCTGATGGTCTTCGCCGGGCTCCCGCTCCACGAGGCGGCCCTGGTGATCGCGGCGATCGGGGCGGCGCTGGGCCCGTTCGTCCCGTCGATCGGCTTCAAACTGGCCGGAATGCGCATGCCGTTCCTGCCGTCCAACCCCCGGCAGTTACAGGAGGACATCGAGCCGTACTCGAGCCGGAGTGTCGCCGTCCGCACCGAGGTGGCCGACGCCTGGATGACGGTTCTCTACGGCACGGCCGGAGCGGTGGCCGTGATCTGCTTCGTCGCCGTGGCACCGTCCCACGCACTGCCCGACCGCGTGACGACGGCAGTGCTCTCACTGCTCCTGCTGCTGCACGCACGGGGCCTCGGCAACGTCTGGCAGCGCCTGTCCATGGCCCTGCCCGGCACGCTGGGCCTCGCCGTGCTCACCCTGTCCCTGGCCGCGGCCGCGCGGCCTGAGCAGCGGCCACTCGTGGCCGGTGCGGTGCTCGCAGTGGCGGCAGCGCTCGCCGTCGCCTCGTGGTTCCTGCCGGGCCGCCGGCTCGTGCCGCACTGGGGCCGGGCCGCCGAACTTCTGCACAGTGCCCTCGCGATGAGCCTGCTGCCCCTGCTCCTGTGGGTCCTGGGCGTCTTCGGAAGCCTGCGCGGTTTCAACGGCTGAACGCTGAACGGAGAACACCATGCAATCCAAGCGGGATCAGGTCCAGGCGCACATGTTCGTCATGGGCCGGCTCAACTCCGGGATGCTGATGGCCGAGCCGGACGCGCCGGAGAGCCCCCTGGCCCGAACCTCCCGGGGCCTGGCGATCGGTGTGGTGATCGCCCTGCTCATCGGTGCCGGCGCCTTCGTCTTCGGGCTGCTCTCACCCGGCGGCAACGACTCCTGGCGCAGCGGCAACGCGCTGATCGTGAACAAGGACACCGGAGCGCGCTACCTCTACCTCGACGGCCGGCTGCGTCCCGTCCGCAACTTCGCCTCCGCCCGGCTGCTCGGCGGCAAGGACCTGGCCGCCGTCGCCGTGGGCACCAAGTCTCTGGCGGACACCCCGATCGGAGCCCCGGTGGGGATCGAGGGAGCGCCTGACAGTGTCCCCGGCGCGGACCGGCTGGAGCGCGGTGCCTGGCGGGTCTGTTCCGTCACGACAGCCGGGAACAGCGGGGCAGCGCCGGACGGCAGGGCGGACCAAACCGTGCTGACGGTGGGCGGCGACCGTTCCGCGGACCACTCCTTGAGCACTCGTGAAGCGGCCCTGCTCAAGGGCCCCGACGGTACGCTCCACCTGATGTGGCGCGGCAGCAGGCTCCGGCTCGACAAGGCGGGCGGTGCCGCGAGGTCCCTTGGGTACGGGTCCGCCACGCCCCGCCCCGTATCGGCCGCGTTCCTCGACGCGCTGCCGACCGGACCGGACCTGGCTCCGCCGGACGTCCCCGGCCGGGGTGAGCCCGGACCGTCGCTCGGCGACTCCGCCACCACGGTGGGCCAGCTCTTTCAGGTACAGGTTCCGGGCGGGTCGACAACCTGGCACGTGCTGGGCAGCAAGGGCCTCCAGCCGCTGACGGAGACTGCCGCGGCCCTTCTCCTAGGTGACCCGAAGACCCGCGCCCTGGCCTACGGCGAGAAGCCCCCGCAGGTGCGGACACTCGGCTCGGACGTCCTCGGGCGGCACCTCGCACCCGGCGGCGCCACGGCGCAGGCCGAACTGCCGGACTCGCCGCCCCGTCTGGCCGAGGTCCCCGACGGCATGACGCTGTGCGCCGTGGTCGAACCGGCGGACTCCGGCGGCACCAAAGTGTCGAGCGCCCTGGTGCCCACCTCGGCGCTCACCCCGCTCACGCAGCGCACCGGGGAGCGGGCCGCGGCCGCCTGCAACCCCGTGGACGGCATCGTCGTACCGCCCCGGCGGGGTGCGCTCGTCCGTGTGCTGGGCGCCGGCGGCGGGCCGCTCGGCGACACCACGTATCTGGTCGCGGAGAACGGGATCAAGTACCGCGTACGCGGTGAGGAGGCACTGTCCGCCCTCGGATACACCGCCCAGGACGCGGTCGCACTGCCCTCCCCACTGCCGGCGATGCTGCCGACCGGCCCCGAGCTCAGCCCGGACGCGGCCGCCGGGGCCACCGCGGCCCGGACCACCACGGCCGCCTGCACGGGGCGTTCCTGACCCTTGGCCGGCTGGGGGCGCGCGCTGCCTACGGCCCCTGCGCGTGCGTCCCGTGCCCTGCGGTCGGCGCGTACGGTGGGGCACTTTCCACTGCCCGATCGCACCCATCCCTGCGGGGAGGGGGGAAACCCCCTCCCCGCCGCGCTGTAGCTTTTGGCACGGGCCGATCCGGGAGCGGCGCTCGGCAACCGGTCTCATCCGTATTCCGAGAATCTCTTCCATGAATCTCTTCCTCGATCGATTGACTCTCGGTTCCGTTGGCACAGCCCCTGCGCCCGCTGCTCAAAGACTTAAAGGAGAACGGGATGTCAGAGATGACCAGCGCGATGACCAGCGCGATGCCCAGTGCGATGATCAGTGGGAGTGAGAGCGAGAGCGCACAAGCGCTAGGCCATTTGCAGGATGCCCATGCGGCACTCGTTCGAACCGTCGACGGAGTCGATGGTTCGATGAACAACCTGCTGGCGCAATACCAGGGCGTGGACGGCAATGAATACAATCGGCTCCTGCGTGACTGGATCACATACGCCATGAGCATTGCAGGCGATCTGACCAGCATCATCGACAGATTCGAAGAGAATACTTCCCAGATGCGGATTCAGTCGGTCGAGGCTGAGAGTGCGATTGCCTCGGCTGCAAACTCCGCCGCGGCAATCATGAACGGGCGATGACCGCAGCCGTCATCCACGGTATTTTCAGCCGACAAGGGAGCGTTTAGATCATGCCCGAGTATGACATCTATATCAACCCCAACGGGGCAGAAATCACAGTCGATGAGTTGCGGGCGGCCAATACGAGCATCCGACAACTGATCGAAACTCTCCGGAGTAACCTCAACGCGCTCCAAAGTTGGCAAGGGCAGGCCCGCGACCAGTACGAAATAGTCCAGAAAACCTGGGACGCCAAAACGGACAATATGGGACGGATTCTCCAAGGGTACTCCGGTGTGCTGCAGGCGAACACCGACGGCTGGAGGCGAACGGACGCCCGTAACACGGGTCTGTGGGACGGGGTGGGCGCCTGAGTCGCCCCTGTCTGTTTCAAGCTGAAAGGATCACGGCCGCATGCCCGACTTCCTGCAACTCGACGCACAGGCCCTGCGCGACTTCCGTGACCACGACGTCGCGGAGTTCATGAAGGAACTGAAGAGAATCAGGCGACCTGACTGGGCCCCGTCCCTGTGGGGCCTGCTGAACGGCTCTGAGCGCGCGGACGGAGCAGAAGAACAGGACGCGCTCCTGGTCGTCGGGCAGATGAGCGAGGGAGGCCCGGTGGCCGGAGGGCCGCTGCTCGCGGAAGTGCGGACATACGCACAGGAAATCGACGACCTCGTGGAGCAGAACGATACGCTGTTCCTGAGGATATCCGACAGTCTGAGCGATACCCTCACCAATCTCCTCGACACTCAGGGCAGCAATCTGCAGGCGATCGAGACGGCGGATTACCTGGAGTACTTGGACGGTGTGGAGGAAGTTCTGACCTCCACAAATTCGGCCACCTCGGATTTGCCCAATGATTCTGATGCGCCGGGCGAATCCGACGACGATTCGGCCTGAGCGCCGATCTGCCCCGTTTTTTTCCGATCCTTTGAGAGAACGTCATGCCCGAGAACGAGGAATCCGGAAGCGCAGGGGGCGATCCAGCCGCCAACGACGACTGGGCCACGGCCGTCCGTCTGATCACCGGTTATCCAATGCCACCACGCTCAGGGCTGTTTGACGACCTCAAGAGTGAGAACGGCATCCCCCTCTTCGAGGTCGTCGGCATCGACCACTGGCCTGTCCAGAGTGCTGCCGGCAACTGGGGCTGGCAGACCTACGGTTTCGACTTCGTCGTGCCCTTCTACGAGACCCAACAGGGCGACGGTTCGCACCGCGGAGTCCGGATGCGAGGCGTCAACATCCGGTTCATCGGGAAGGACGGCGCGCACCTCCTCTCCCCAGGGGAAAACCTGACACCCGAGGGGAACCGGACCAACCTCGCCGCCTACATCAGCGGTCCTCGCGTCGCCCTGGACGCGCTCAGGGATTCTCCGTACTCGACCCGTAATGTCAGCTACGCCGGGCTCACCGTGGCGAACCCGGACCATGTCAGCCTCGACTCCTTCCAGCGTTCCGGCATGGCCTTCGACCGCGCCGCGCTGTTCTTCCAGGGACGCGCGGACGTGCTGCAACAGTGGGAAAACGCCTTCGGCCAGGAGGAGTCCCCCTGGCGCGGGCAGGCCGCGGGTGCCTTCTGGGACCTGATCCACACAATCCGCCGGAACTACGACGGCTATGTCGATCAGATGGGCGGCCGTAACTACACTCCCGCGCACACCTTCTTGGGCGGCCATACCCCTGCCTCGCAGATCGCGGACTCTCTTGCCTGGGCCCAGGAGAGCCTGTGGAACGGTGTGAAATCGCTTCGCGCATCGTGGGAGGTGTTTGCCGGCGGGTGGCACGACCCCTGGCTCTGGCTTCGTTCCGAGATACAGCAGCTCGCGGGGTGGATTGTTGAGAACAACCACAGGCAGGTCCGGATGGACGGTTCGCGTCCGAACGGAAATCAGCAGGGAAATTCGACCACTCCGCAGCTGACTGCGGAGAAATTCGACAGAAATTACTGGACCGACCCGGGTTTCAGGCAGAACCATCCGACCTACGGGTTCCTGGCCTGGCCGGATTCCTTCAGAGGCGTGGGCCAGGAAGCCATCGACAAGTGGAGCGACTACGTCGACTACCTGCTGGGCGAAGTCGCGCGCGACGTCATGCGCGAGCTTACCGGCCTCTGGGCTCGGGCCAGCGAGAACGTGGGGGAGCAGGTACACCCGAGGGACACGCGGACGCCCACAGATATCTACAACGAGGGCGTGGAGGACGCGAACGAGGAATCGTTGGAACAGCTCTTCGGACCCGACGGCCTGCTCGGTGGTGGTGGTGTTGGGGAGTTGCTGAACGGGGGTGGGGGTCTTGGTGACCTTTCCGTCGGCGGTGGTGGCGGTGAGCTTTCCGATGTCGGTGGTGGTGTTGGGGAGTTGCTGAACGGGGGTGGGGGTCTTGGTGACCTTTCCGCCGGCGGTGGTGGCGGTGAGCTTTCCGATGTCGGTGGTGGTGTTGGGGAGTTGCTGAACGGGGGTGAGGGTCTCGGTGACCTTTCCGCCGGCGGCGGTGGAGACGGAGGCGCCGACGGTGGCCTCTCTGGCATCCCGCTGAACCCCGACACCACACCGGGGTCGGCGCTTCCCGGCGACGGCGATGAGACGTCCCTGACCCCTCCTGTCACGCGGCTCAATCCGGACGGCTCCCTGACGACCGTCTATCCCAACGGAAACTCGGTCACCCTCAACCCCCGTCAGGGGACCGCCGTCACGACCAAGCCCGACGGCTCCACCGTCACCACGGACCTCGAGGACGGCCCCCTGCTCAACCCCGACGGCAGCATCACCGTCGCCAATCCGGACGGGTCGGTCACCACCACCAGCCCGGACGGCACCGTCAGCGTGCTCAACCCGGACACCGACACCCGAACCGAGCTGGCCCCTGACGGGACCCTGACCACCACCTTCACCGACGGCACCGCCATCGAGGTCGACCCCGACACCGGGCTCGCAACCGTCACCGAACCGGACGGCGGCACCACCACCACCGACCTCAACAATGGATCGCTGGAGGCACCGGACGGCAGCACCATCGCCCTCGACCCGGACAGCGGTGTGCTCACCACTACCCACCCCGACGGCACCACCGTCACCCTCGACCCCGCCACCGGCAACATCGTCACCGAGCACCCGGACGGCACCGTCACCACGCTCAACCCGGACACCGACACCCTCACCACCACCAAGCCGGACGGCAGCAGCACCACCATCGACCTCAACGGCCCCACCCAGCCGAACACCGACACCGGCGAGGACCGCCCGGACCCCCTGCTTCCCGGTGACGGTGACAGTCTCAACCTTTCGGACGACTTCACCGGCGGAAGCATCGACACCGGCTCGTACGGCGGCGGTGGCAGCAGTCTTCTCAACAGCGGGCTGGACACCGTCGGGAGCGCCGGCATCGACGGTTTGGAGGACGGCGCGTACTTCGACGAGGACGAGGGCGCCGGCCAGGCGGGTCGGGGCATCGGTTCGCCTGCGGTGGCCACGGAGCCCGGCACTTCCGCGGGCACTCTGCTCAACCCGGACCCGGGGGAGACGTCGACGGCGCCCGGCACGATGGGGCCGGGCACGATGGGGCCGGGCATGATGGGCGCCGGCGGTGCCGGTGGCGGCAAGGAGGGCGGCTCGGAGCGGCAGCGGGAGGTCCATGCGGGCGCCACGGGCGCCTCGGGTCTGACCCCCCGGCGCAAGAGCCGCTCCGCGGCCCTGGACGACGAGGACGCCGTCATCACCCGGGGACGCACGGCGACGAGTACGGGCGCCTACGGCGGCGGCACGGGACCGGGTCAGCGGCGCACCGAGAGCGCGGACCGGATCCGCGCGAGCTGGAAGCCCGAGGACGAGGACGTGTGGGGCACCGACGAAGGCGGTGCACCGGCGGTCGTCGGCCGCTGACGAGCCCTCCACGCGGCCCGGCTGTCGGAAACGTGAGACAGAAAAGATAAGGAGGGTCAGCCATGGACGCCATGCAGCAACGCCTGGCCGAGGCCATGGAGCAACTGAAGGAGGCGGAGGCCGCTGTCGCGCGGGCGGAGGAGGAACTGCAGGGTTCCACATGCACCGTGAAGTCGGCGGACCGGTCCGTCGAGGTCACCGTCGACGCCCAGGGGGCACTCGTGGACATGCGGTTCCTGGGCGGTCTGTACCGGGACATGGAGCCCTCGGAACTGGCGGCCGGCGTGCTGGAGGCCGTGGAACGCGGCAGGACGATCATGGCGCGGCAGGTGGTGAGTGTCCTCGACCCGCTGACCCAGTCCCTCCCCGCCCTCCCCGAGATGCCCGGCCTCACCGTGGACTGGGCCAAGATCTTCGGGCCGGGCATTCTGGAGGAGGGGCCCGATGACATCGATGTCCGCTACTCCCAGCGCAGGTTGAGGGACGAGATCAGCGAGGACGGAGAGGAGTAGCGCTATGCCACCGGAGGCGTTCTCTGCCCAGACGGGACGGATTCGTCGGGCGACCGCGACCATTGGGGAGTTCCCCGTGCAGGTGAGGGCTTCCGTCCAGGACTTCGAGGACTCGGTCGGTCCCACTCGCTCCTGGCCGGGCGAGAGTGATGAGTATGCCAGGCAGATGCTGCCCGGGGAGAGGGAGGAGTGGGACCTCGCGGTCGGCGTGGGCTTCCGTCTGGCCGAGGTCGTCGGCCTCATTGAGCGAGGAGTGCTGACGAACCTGGGCGACTTCGAGCAGACGCAGGACTATGCGCTGGGCAGCATCAACGACACCCGGAATCGTCCGGGTCGTCTCTGACTCCCCGTCCCGCCCGCACACTGAAGTCGAAGTCTGGTTGGTGAGCCATGGCTATTGAGCTGTCGCCCGAGATGCGGGCGTTCATGATGGTGGTGGCTGGCCAGCCGTTCCCCCAGGCGAACGAGGACCTGGCGGCGGCGAGTGAGCACGGCTTCAGGCAGTTGGCGGGGCAGTTGCGGGATTTCTCGGATCTGCTGCGGACGACGTCCGAGTACACGGCTCAGGCGTTGCCGGCGTCGGTGGGGCGGTCGTTTCTGACGGCGATTCGGTCGTTGACCGATGACGGTGGGGTGAATCATCTGCGGGAGTTCGCCGGGGAGATGGATGCGGTGGCGGACGGCAGACTCCGGATGGCTTTGGACATCACGGAGACGAAGTGGAGTATTTTCGCCGAGCTGGTGCGGCTGATCCTTGAGATCAAGATCCTTTTGTTGGTGGCGTTCTTCACCGGGGGGTCGGCGGCGAGCCAGGTGCCGCGGGCGACGGCGCGGAGCCGGGCGACGCTGCTGACGTATCTGGCCGTGATGTTGTCGCGGGCGCAGCAGTACTTGGGGCTGCTGACGGGGGCGGCGGACGAGGCGTTGCAGACGTTGATCGTGCGGTTGGCCCTGATGGTGGGGGGTCCGCGGGAGTACCGCCCGGATCATGTGGACTGGGGTGCGGTCGGGATGGGCGCCGCCTTCGGCGGGGTCGCCGGTTTCCTGGGCGGCGGGCTCGGTCTGATCACCCGCAACCTCCGCGACCTGGGCGATCCGGACGTGTTCAATGGCGGTGGGATCGACAGCCTGTTCCGCAACCCGCCCTCCGGGGGCCTGGGGCCGGTCAACGTCTTGCCATCGGCAGGCGGGAGGGGAAGCCGCGGACTGGGCAGCCATGCGGTGGACGTGGGCGACTCCTTCGTCGTCGACGGCCTCTCGGAGACCGTGGCCGAGGTTTTGGTCATGGGCGCGTTCGGCCAGGGGTTCGTGTGGAACTGGTCCACGTTCTGGAGCTCGGGCGTGATGTCCATGGTCGAGGGCGGCGCGGAACGGGGAGCGGAGAAGTTCGGCGCGTCCCTGCGCAACATCTTCGGCCCGTCCACCGTCAACACCGTTTCCGGGGACACCGTTTCCCGAGGCGGCGGATCGGCCTCGGGCGACCGTCCCCCACAGGCCGACACCGCCACGGCCGGCACGACCCTCGGGGGCGCCCCGGTCCGCGGCGCCGGCCGGGGCCAGACCCCTGGTACGACCGGTACCAGCGCGAACACCACCACCGGTACCGCGTCCGGCCGCACCCCTCTCCCCGGAGGCCAGACCACCCGCGACGACCGTGACCAGCTCCTGCACGCCCCAGACGGGACCCCTCACACTCCCGACGAGACGGTTCTCGACCCGGACGAGGCCACGGCCCCGGGCACGGCGGTGACGCCTCAGGGGCAGACCACCACGACCACCACGCCCGCTCCGCCCCGCGCGGGCGACCTTTCGGGACACGCGACGGGCACCCTCCGCACCACCTCGCCGGGGCCGGCATCCACGGCACCCGATACGACCGAGTCCCGTGCCACCGCAGGTGCCTCCGGCAGGGGGCCGCGCATCGAGACCCCTGCCGCCGCCCGTACCGAGGGACTGTCAGGAACCCGCACCGACTCCGCCTCCGGCGCCCGGGCAGAGAGCTCGCCCACCCGCCCCGAGACACCGGCAGCCGGCAGCCGCCCCGGGGCCGCCGACACCCGCACAGGCACCCGCGAGACCGCCGAGACCCTCTCCGGGACGGACGAGACCACCACGCCGCCCGCCGAGACGGACGACACCGCCGGGAACGCCACTGCCCCGGGCGCCCACGGGGCGGCCGGGACCGCAACGGGCGTACCTGGAAACTCCGCCACTCCCTCGGGCACAACCACCCAACCCGGCGGCGGACGCTCCGCCTCCGACACAGCGGATACCGCCGCCCGGCAGATCAGGACCGCCGCCCCAGACCGGACCGTTTCCCTCCCGTCGTCGGGGACAGGTGGGCGGGCCACCCAGCCCACCGCTCAGGCGGACACCACCGCGGCCGAGCCCGCACTCACCCGGCACGGCGAAACCCCAGAAGCGGCCGACGGCCTCCTGGCCCCCTCCGCCCTCAACCTGGTTTCCGTGTCTCCCGCCACACAGGCCTCCCCGGGCCGCGTGACGGACCGCCTCCCCACCGGCCCCGCCGGCGCTGTTCCCGCGGCGTCCGCGGACAGCGCCCCCACTGGCTCGGCCCGCAGCGCGGACGACCGGGGCGGTCTCCAGCGCTTCGTCGCCGACAGCACCCCCGGAACCGATCGTGAGCCCGGCAACGGTGGCGGCGGGGAGGACTCGCCCTGGGACCGTCTGTCGGCGGAGGACCGCAACGATCTGCTGAACGAGTTCTTCCTTTCCAAGCACGGACCTTCTCGCCTCGACGGTCTCTCCAAGAAGGAGATCGCAGCACAAGTGGCCCAGGCCTACGACGACCCGCGGATGAGGCCGATCGACTCCCAGCCCCTGAAGAGCCGGGCTCGGGGTATCCACCAGTTCATCGACTCCGGCCGTGTCTTCCCCCTGCTCGGAGGAGTCCCGGACCGCCCTGAGCGGCGGGGATCCCGCCGTGGGAACGGGCGCGACACGAGCACCGTGGGAAGCACACCGGGCGCTGGGACTTCTGCCGCGCCCGGCTCGCTGCCCGATGACCGGCACCCGACGCCCATGGACGTCGACGGGCAGGCCTCCGCCACCCCTTCTGATGATCGAGCCGAAGCCACCATGGGTGACCAGGCCAGACATCTGTGGCACCAGCCCCCGACCTACCAGCAGTCCTCCTGGACGGACGGAGCGCAGTTCGCCTCGCTCGAGCCGGCACACGTGAACGCAATCACCACCCAACTGGAACAAGGCGACAACATCACCCTCGAGGATGTCTGGCGGGGTATCTACCGGACCTACGGGCTCGCCCTCCCGCCAGAAGAAATTCTCCGAATTCACACACGTCACCACGCAGAGAAAGTCGCCGCCACCACACCGCAAAGATCCGACTTCGGTGACGAGGAAGTCGCCAAGTTCATCGTAAGTTTCTACAGCCGGAAAGAGAACAAGGGGAGAAAGGGAAGATTTCCCGCACAGGGCAGCACGGAGCCCTATGGCGGCGGGGATTTCAGAATCGGCAAATGGTTCGATAATCGGAAAAGGAGGCAGCAGGGGGTTGCCGGTTTCTCTCCCGTGCTTAAGAAGGCTTTGCAGGAGGTGGGATTCTCGGTTGCCCGACGCGACGACGGGAAATGGTATATAGAGGGTAATGCGGGTAATCCTGTGAGGCTTTCTCTTCGTGACGAGGAAGTCGCCAAGTTGATCGTAAGTTTCTATGACCGGGAAGAGAACAAGGGGAGAAAGGGGAGATTTCCCGCGCAGGGCGGCACGGAGCCCTATGGCGGCGGGGATTTCAGAATCGGCAATTGGTTCGATAATCGGAAAAGGAGGCAGCAGGGGGTTGCCGGTTTCTCTCCCGTGCTTAAGAAGGCTTTGCAGGAGGTGGGATTCTCGGTTGCCCAGCGCAACGACGGAAAATGGCACATCGAAGAAATGCTGCAGAACCCTGCTCCCGGTCTGGTTCCCGGGGAGGGCGCGCGTGCTGTGGGCGTCGGTCTGGTGCTGGGTGATGGGGAGAGGCAGGTGGTCGCTGAGCTGTTCGAGGTGGCTGATGATGTTGTAGAGCGGCCGGGGCCTCTGATGGATTTTATCGAGGTCTGGCGTGGGATGAACACGCAACTCGCCCCTGATAATACGGTGAGTCCTGATGAGGTGATAACGGCGTACTGGGTGTTGGGGCCCCTTTTTGCGGAAGTGGAGGTCGCGGCGGAATTTATCGGGGCCTGGCGTGAGATGAGTGCAGGGTCCGCCAATAATCGTCCGTTGAGTGAGGTGGAGGTCGAGACGGCTTACCGGGTGCTGAGCGCGGACGATTTCATGAACGTGGAGGCAGGGATTCAACTCGTCTGGACGTGGCGTGCGCTGGACGCTTTCTTGGGTGGGGTGAGTGCCGAGGAGGTGCAACGCGCTTATGAGGAGGCGGCCCAGGACCGACATTCCAGCTTGACCTGGGATCAGGTGGTGCGTCGAAGGCATGCCCCGGTGGTTCAGGAAGAGCAGACCTGGGATCAGGTGGCACCGGGCGAGGACGATTTTTACGCCCCCCACCCCAGGATTACTCCCGCGTCCACGCCCGACATCACAAATCCGGGCGTGCCCAGTCCTGCCCCGGAACGCGACGGCAGCCCCGCGGACAGCCTCTCCGGCCCGGGCCCGGACGGCGACTCCAAGGGCGTGGATCTCGCTCACGGGCAGGTTGACGAAACCGTGCCGCACGAGGACCCATCCGCAGGACCGGCCCACGGTTCTGCCCCGCACTATCCCGCGTCCGTCAATTCCGCATCGGCGGTGGCGGTGGCGGCGCGGCATGGTCTGCGGATGGGGGAGGTGCCAGGTGACGGAGACTGTTTCATGTCGTCGCTCGCACAGCTGCTGCCGCAGGTAGACGGACAGGTGTGGTCGGCTGGTGAGGTCCGGCGACAGATCGCCGAAGCACTTGTCGCGGATCTGCGGCAGCCTCCCGGGCAGCGCCAGCTGTGGCCGCATCTGGAGCCTGCGCTGGAGCAGCATGTGACGGAGTCGTTGGCCAGGCGTGCCAGTGGCACCGGTGCGGGAGAGCTTTCGTGGCAGGAGCGTATACAGGTCGCTGTTGCCGAGTTGCAGCTCAGCGGTGGTGTCACTGACAGTCACCGGCATGGGTTTGCGGAATTGATGGCCCGGCCCGGGGAATGGCAGAGCACCGCTGGTGACGTGGCCCCCGTGATCGCGGCGTTGCATTGGAATGTCCGGCTTCGCGTGGTGCAGGTCGCGGTCCCGGCGACTGGTGCGCCGGAGGAGTCGGTGTTCACCACCGGGCAGACCGGTCCGGTGATGCATCTGGTCCGGCAGTTCCAGGTACGAGAAGGACGGCCGATCGGTGAACACTGGTCCCCAGCCCGGCCCGACCGGAGTTTGGTCACCGGCCTGGACCGTGATGCACTCAACTGGTTGAGTGCTGACGATCTGCTGGTGCTGTGGGGCCAGGACCCGGTCACTGCCGAAGAGAACGAACACCTGCAAGCGCAGGCCGGCACCCGGGAGTTGACCCCGGTAGACCAGGCCACCGCCGTTATCGCCTGGCGGCAGACCACCTCACCCCTCCAGGCCGCGGGTCGGCCCCCGCTGACCCTGTGGGAAATCGGTTACGCCGCCGCAGATCCCGCCTACCTCCTGGCACCGGACACACCCCAACTGCCCGACTGGTTCGAGGGCCTCAACAAACTCATCGAATGGCGTCAGGTGAACGACGCCCTTGCCGACCTCGGCCATCACCCAGCCGACCTTCAAGAACTCGCACAGGCTCTCCGCTCAGGAACCCCGTACTACGCCCCCCGCGACATAGCCCACATCATCACCACTCACCGCACCACCTCCCTGCCACCCGAGCAGGACACCGGCATGCACCCCGCCACAGCACGGGACACCACAGGCAGCTCGATGACGTGGGACGCCCCAGCGCCGGTCGCGTGGGATCCGGCCCGGCCGGATGCGATGCTGCCGGAGGCCGAGGACGTGGCCACATCGGGGGGTTCCAACTCCGGCTTTGCTGCCGAGGAGGGCCAGGAACCGTCACCGGACGGTGTTGATGTGGCTGGTGTTGGCGTTGATGCTGATGCGGGCTTGGGGGTGGGGGGCGGTCAGGTCCGGGGGCAGGTTCCGGGAATGTCTGGTGGTGCTGTTGGGGCCTGGTATGTGGATGCTTCGATGGATGAGGCGAATGCGCTGTTTCTTCGCTTGCAGCCAGGCACTCAGAAGAGACTCTCGCCACAGCAGGTCGCACAGGACGTCGCTGCGGACCGCGACACCGGACCACACACTCCGGCCCACGCCACCCACCCAGCCCCCGCCAACGCCGACCCCGACGCTTACCAGGACCTCAGCCATGATGGCGGCCCCCCGGAGCAGTCTGGTACCCCCAGGGACATCACCATGGACGACTCGTTCGGGGGCCTGGCCATGGACGATGCCGCGCAGGTGAGCATGCTCCCGCCCGTGGCCATCCATGCTCCGCAGCTCCCCGACACCGGCGCCGATTGGGACCCCGTGCCTCTGACGGAGTGGCAGACCGCAGTGACAAGCCTGTACGAGGCAGTGGGGGAGGAGCGAGCCGGACAGATCGCGTCAGGGTCCGACGGCGTGTTCATGCCCGACAGCCAGGCCTTCGCCAACTTAGCCGCAGTCCTCCACCCCAACCTGACCAGGCACGACGTTCTCGACGTCATCGGGCTCTACACCGGATGGGACTTCTCCGACGTCGGCCAGACAAGCATGCCCACCTCGCGACTGGCATCCCTGGTCATGCAGGTCCGCCTCGTCCTCCAGGCCTCACCCCCCACCGGCACCATCACCGACACCGACATCCTGAGTATCGCCCGGGACGACATGTTCCTGTTTGAGGCGCCGGATCCCGCTCTCATAGCGGCCGTGCTGAGCGTCCTCCGCACTCCGCCCGCAGAACCGGCCGACCCGGAACAGACCGAACCCATCTGGCAGTTCGGCAGCCACATCGGCAGCCCGTTCATCGGAGGCGCCCGCACCGACGACGCCATGCGCAACGGCCTTGCCAGGGCACTCGCTGACGCCAAAGCCGCCACACCACCCAACCCACACCTCATCCAGCGCCTTGAGACAGCCCTCGGCGCCTGGACAGGTCCGATCACCACGGCCCGTGCGACGCCCGGCCCGAGTCCGCTCGGCCCACCTGCCCCCGCCCCTTCCGTCGACACCAGCTCGCCGGTCGCGGGGCAGCCCACGGATGACAATCCGCCGGCCCCACACGAGCCCACCCCCTTCGAGCCCGACGCCCAAGGCAGCCGTCAGCCCACCGCCGACGCCGAGCCCGTTGTCGATGAGTCAGCAGACATCCGCCGGGGCGTCGGCGACGAGCCGGCGTGGCAGCCGGTCGTCGACACCGAAGGGCCGGGCGTAGGGAAACTCCCCCGGCAGCACGTTCCTGGCACACCCTTCGTCAAAGCTGTCGCGGGCCCCACCGGGGCGGCCTCCGGTCTGAGGGACGAGAACCGGGCAGGCTTCCAGCGTTTCCTCGACGACAGCAACACCGCCGACGCGTCGGCGGCCCCGGAACGGCCCGGCGTCGGCCAGCGTCAGGCAACGCAGCGGGCCGCGGCACCGGAGCCGGCGGCGGTGGCTTTGCGGGATGCGGTGGCCAAGGCGATCGAGCAGGTAGCCCGGGATGCCGACGTGGAGGTGTCGGTCTTCGAATCCAGCCCGACCGTGCTCAATTGTGTGCTGCTTCTGGATGCCTTGGCCGGGGAGCTGTATCCGGCAGGGGACGACAGTGGCGGGCGTTTGTCGGCCCGTCACGCGATCCGGCCCGCGACCGCCCTGGACGACCTCGCGGTCGGGACACCTGGTACCGAGCAGCGTTTCGCCCGTGGTCCAGGCTGGGGCCGGGTGGGCTCGTGGGAGTCGCTCGTGGAGGCTGTGCGCGAGGCGGGCGTCGGGGCGACCGCTCTGATCCTTGTCCAGAGGCCGTCGGGAGCCGGACATGCCTTCGCGGTGCATCGTTCCGCCGACGGAGTGCACTGGATTGACCCGCAGGCTCCTGAGCGTGGCCTACGGGTTCGCACCGCGGGGCCCGGCACGGCGGCCGCTGGTGCGCGAGCCGTGGTCGTCGATGCGAGCGGGCGGGTGGTCGAGGACGCGTTGCGCCGCTGGCCGTCGGTGCCGCACACGGATGCCGAGGCCCTCCTCGATTCGCCGAAGACCCCCGACGAGTACGGTGCCATCGGCCTGGAGGTCGAGGATCTGCATCCGCTGGTCGGCGGAAACCTGGAATACGGCGCGCTCCTGGCACGGAACGTCCGCCACGGGCAGCAACTGGTAGTCGATCACGACGACTTCTACACTCTCAGTGACGGTCGGTGGTTCTATTCACGGCTGGACGCCGTCGATGCGGCGGGTGGCCAGGAGGAGCCGATAGCGAGGGAACTTCCCATCCCCGAGCTGGTGTCCCTGCCGCTCGGGGTTCTGCCCGGCGAATCGGGACGACTGTCCGGACATGACGGCATGGCTGCGCACGTGAGGACCCGTCACCTACTGCGCAGGACCGACGACGAGCGTCGCGAGATTCCCCTGGACGAGCTCCTGCCCGCGGGGGAGGGGTGGGATATCACCCCTGAGGGCCAGGAGGTGGTGGTCTACCCGTCACCGGCAGGGAAGTACCACGCCGCGTACACCCAGTTCACCGTCGGTGTCCCCATCGGTGGCGTAAGTCACCTGCTGGCGCTGGTGCAGGACCGACTCGCCCTGCCTTCCCTGACGAAGGCGGCGGCCGCGGCCAGCGATTTCGCCGACGATCTCACAGCGCGCTTCGCGTTCGAGCTGCTGGGCCGAGAGGTGCGGGCGGAGCAACTCCCCTACCTGTCCGGCGTCGCCGGTGTGGACGAGCTGCACGGCTACGCCTGGCTGATGTTCAGCCACGTGTCGGCGTCCCCCCTCCGTGAGCGGGTCTTCAGGCGCGGCCTGGTGAAGAACAGGCTCCCGGCGGCGCTGCGAAATCCCTTCCACGTGCTGCGCAGGTCGCTGAGCGGGCCTGTCAGGTCCTTCCTGCAAGACAACGAGAGCTTCATCGTCGAGCGGTTCCAGAGTGTTCTGCGCGAGACGGTCGCCGGTTACGCGGACGAAATGAAGGTATGGATCGACACACGAAACATCATGAACGGGACCACACATAAAAAGGTGCCGCACATGGACTATCTGGTCGCCACGATCCGCGGGGTGACGCGCCAAGGCGCCACGATCACTCAGTTCGACACGGTCGGCATGGAGGATTTCGCGGAGTTGGACACCAGCAACGGGAACGTACTGCCACTGGCACTGCTCGAGCTCAGGAACTTCATCCCCGACCACGCAAACCATCCGCGGCTTACGGATTCGCACCTGATGGACGACAAATCCGTCAGGGCTGTGTTCGACGAGCTCGCTGCGGCCACGAACCACGCGTACCGCATGGCCGAGCGATTTCAGAGCGGCAGCGGCGGACTCGCTCCGGCCACCGCGGCCGCCATCCTCGACCAGAGCCTGGTGCAGAGGATGGCATGGCTCCTCCCGGAGCTCGGGAAACTGACGGCGCCCGGTCCCTCGGGGACGTTCCAGCCGCTGATGTCCCGGCCTGAACGTCAGATGATCGCGGACGCGATCACCCAGCACATCATGGGCACACCGCTGCCTCCACGGCTCTGGCAGCGGCTCCGCGGCGTCCGCGACACGCTGTACCAGGCCGAGATCGCGCAGGGGATATCAGCGGACGTCCGGTCGCATGTCGTGACGGCCCGGGCCGAGATGGACGCGGTGCTGGGTGTCCCCCAACAGCAGCCGACCGCTTTGTCCGCCGCACCGGCCCCGGCAGCCGAGTCGCACGCTCCACAGGGGCGACAGCCCTACATCGGTATGGCGAACACGGACGACTCCTTGGTCCCCGGTCTGCTCGCCGTACTGCGGGAGGCTCTCGAAAAGAACGCGCCAGCCGAGCGCCTGGCCACCCTGACCCGGCAACTCGGCACCTACGAGCACGTCATGCCCCCAGCTCGGCTTGAGGAGTTCACACGCCTCCGGGATCAAACAGCCAAAAAATCGGGCCATGAGGGAGAGACAGACACCAGACCGCGAGATACCGAGGCCGCGAACGCTGCCGACGCGACAGACCCGGAGGCCGTGCCGTCCGCTGCTCGCATCGATGTCGCAGCCGGGCCGGAGTTGACGGACGACCTGCGGGAACGCCTGCGCGGGGGCTTTCTCGCCGACGTCCGGGTGACGAGGAGCGAAGCGCCGCCGGCGGATCCCCCTGGTGGGCAGCCGGCACCGACGGAGTCCGGGCTCTCCACCGGTCAGCGCCAGGCAGCACAGCGCGCCGCAGCACCGGAGCCTGCGGCTCCGGGCGGGGTGGATCAGCCGGACGCCGCCACGGCACAGCCGCGCCAGGTGGACGAGCCCATGTCGTCCCTTCCCGCCGACGGTCAGGCGGTCGCGGAGCCAAAGGACATGACGACGGCGCTTCCCACCGTGGAGCACGTGCCGTCCCGGACAGCGACACCCATGGCGCAGCCCGAGACCGCCACCGCCCACATCGTCGTTTCCGAGGACACCCGTCTGCCAGAGCCGGTCGGCGAGCGGCAGCCGGGGGACGGCCCCGTGCCGGTGCCGGTGCCGGTGACGCGGGGTGCGCAGGACGGCGCGGACTTCGTGGAGGACTCGCTGCTCCGCAAGGTCACAGATGCGGGGGGCGGGGCTGCCACAGGTACCCACGCCGGCACTAGCGCCCCGGCGGGCCCGGAACCGATTCCGCAGGACCGACCCGGTCAAACGGCTCCCGAAACCCCGGCCCGGCAGCCCCTGACGGAGGAGGACCTGCCGCTTGAGCTGCGTGAGCTGCTCACTTCCCCGGGGGTCCTGGCCGTACAGGTGGCCTACTCGGACGTGGCAGACCTGCCCCTCGATCTCGGCGCCAGCGCTCAGGCGCAGCTGGCGGCAACGACGACGGTGCGGGAGCTCGGGCTGAGCCTCCTGGGCACCCACCATCTGGCAACGCGCCGTCCGGAGCTCTTCCCCATGGTGGCGGCAATGCCGAACGGCCCCGGGGGCCGCAGTACCGCACCGGAACCGGACACCGCCCCGACCGCCGACGCCCTGAGGGAACCGGCCGTCCCGGCGAACGACGTGCCGTCGCATACCCGGGGGCGGCTCACGCCGATACCGGAGCAGCCTGCGTCTGGGCCCGATGGTGAGGGCCTGGCCCAGGGCCGGGGGATCCTCACTCCGCCGACACCGGGGGATGCCGGGGCGGAGCGTGCTGAGCCGGCGGCCGTGGTGCGGGATGCACGGGATGCAGCTGACGGCGGCGTGAGGACCCCGCCGCGCAACGGCAAGGGGCGCGCAGATTCGATGGATGCCCCGGTGGAGCCGAAGCCCGTGAGGTATGCGGAGGATGTGAAGGAGGCGTCTGCGGCGGTGGCGGAGGCGCGGCGCGCGTTGGCCGCTGCCGGGCAGTGGCGGGAGGAGGAAGCGCTTCGCCGGGAGGAGGGCGTCGGTACCTCGTCCGATGCCGGCGGTGAGGGTGTGGCACGGGCAGACACGTTGTCCCGAGCGGCCGGGGAGGCTTTGGTCCGCGCGGAGCTCCGCTGGTCCCAGGCGACGGTCGGCGCCCCGTCGGAGGACGCGAGGGACGCCGAGGCGGAATCCGCAACGGAGACCGGGCCCGCTGCCGAGTCCGACACGGAGTCGGAGAACTCCTCCGGCACCACGGAGCAGGGCGTCGTGGCGCCCGCCGTGGACCGGGACGAGTCCGGACCACAGCCGCAGCAACCGCCCGGGGGCCCGCCGGAGGCAGCGTGGGCACCGTCCGCCGGTCCCGTGCGGCGGCGGTCGAGCCCGGCCGTGGCGCGGTTCGGCCGCGAGGGGGTGACGGGAATGATGACGTTCGTCGGACCGGTGCCCCAACAGACCATCACCTGGCTGCGGGACCAGGTGATCAGCGAGGTCGAGGGCGCCACCGGCCGGGACCAGGCGCTGCGCACGCACGTTGGCGCCGTCCTCAACGAACAGGCCTTGAGCGCTGAATGGGCACGTCTGCTCAGTGACAGCGGTCTGCCGGTCATGGTGCCGCACAGAGGCCGGGAGCGGTACGTCGTCCTTCGGCTGTCGCTCTCTGACCCGGAACCCGCAGATCCGGGCATCGAGCAGATGCCGGACGGGCCACCCGTCAACACGCAGCGCTTCGTGTTCGCCGCCACCGAGCCGGGTGAGCTCGTCAACGTCAGCGATCTCCGGACAGTGCCCGTGGAGTACGCGCGCACCGTGTCGGCCACGAACGAGGGCGTGTTCAGGAGGGTGACGCTCACCCCTCGTATCCAGTTCGTCTACAACCAGATGACGACCGGCATGTCCACGTCGGCGACCACGCAGCCGATGACGGTCATACGCAACGCCGAACGGACGTGGCCGTTCGCGTACCGGATGGGATGGACGGTCAAGGTGACGGAGAGCCTCAGCGAGGCGTTGGCCTACACACAGCAGTGGACGCCACCCGTACCGGCGCCGGACGGGGACGTGGGCGTGGCCGGGGACCGGCTCACCGTGTGGTTCCCCCAGCACCTCGTCGACACGGACGGCACCGATGCGGCTGCGCGGGGCTCCAAGGATCCGGCCCGGCAGGCGGCAGACCTGGACACGCTGGTGAACTCCGTACCGCTGCTCGCCGTGGAGAACGTGCCCAACGCCGGGACTCTCCTCAACAACCTGCTGAACTCGATCCCGCTTCTGAAAACGCTCTCCGAGAACTCGCTTCACCAGTTGTCGCAGTTCTTCGGGGAGACCTCGCTGCGGGCCAACCTGCCCCTCATGTACGGCGGGGGCCACATGTCGCCGACGCTGTACACGAAGAGCCGTTCCGTCCTCGGCGTGCTGCAGGTCAAGGCGGTTCTGTTCGACCGCGCTGTGATAGGACCGTCCACTCAGAAGTCGTCGCTGGAACCGTTTGTCGTCCGCTCGGTGCGAACGGTCGGCAGCGCATCCGTGAGCAACGCGGCGAGCTTCTCCCTCGCGGTAACGCTCGCCCTGGGCACCGGTGCGCTCGACCCGGTCACGGGGGTCGAGCCGAGGGGCGCCACCGTGACGGGACAGGGCGGTGTCCAGCATCAGTTCGCCCACACCCTGCAGTCGGGCGGCTCGACCAAGGTCGCGCGTACGCTGCGTACCAAGGAGCCCTTGCTCCAGACGAGCGCCATGGTGAAGTTCGAAGTCGCTCTGATCCGTCCGGAAGGCCCGAGGCGTGCTCTTGAGGCCACCAACCAGTCACAGCTCAAGGCCGAGGTCAACCACTCGGTGGTGCTGCGAGTCCCCTCCGCGGCCACGGTCCCGGTTCAGTCCGAGCCGCAGAAGCGCCATCTCCCCCCAGAGCTCCTGCACCTGCGGTCCGTCGGAGCATCCGCCGTACCGACGAAGGTGGACGGCGCCGATGGCCTCTTCGAGGTTCTCGAGGCCTGGCTCGGTGACCAAGGCTTCCTGCCGCCCGCCGAGGCCTTGTCCGCGAGACCGTTCCTCACGGAAGAAGCCCTGCACACACAGCGGTTGAGCAACCTGCGGGAACTGAACCTCGTCCGCTCCGATCCTGCGCTGCGCGCCGGGTTCGACGAGATGGTCCAGGGCGGTCAGCGGATGCGGTTCAAGCTGCCCACGGCCACGGACACCCAGTGGGTCTCCGTACGGATCACCGCCGAGCGCCGAGACCTGGGCGCGGTGGACGGCGGCGTTGTCCACCAGCAGGCGCTCGAGGCCGTTCAGACCATGAACGTCACGGGCATCGCCACTTCCGGCGAGGAACAGTTCAACCACAGCCCCCTCTCCCTCAGCGGGCGCGGTGAGATCTCGCTGACGAACCCGCTGAACGCCGTGGGCGACCGCGAGTTGCAGGGCGCTACCGCCGAATACGGCTACACGCGGCAGCCTTCGGTGGTGACGGGTGCGAAATCGGGAACGGCGAGCGACTACATCGTGGTCAGTCCCATGGCCGACGGAACGCAGATCTTCAAGGTTCCGGTCACCTACCGAATGGAGATCTCGTGGAGCCACGGTGCGGTACCTCCGCCGTGGTCCGGGGACGGCTCGGTGTTCCTGGCCGTGCCCACCTATCGCACCCTGGCAGAGGCCCACACCGCCGTACCGCTGCCGCCTCCCGGTCCACGGCGGATCACCCCGGAGGACGCAGACGGTCCCGCAGGCGCGGTACGGATGCCCGTGACGGCGATGCCCGACCGTGTGGAAGGCGGTCACGCCGTCCACCGGGCCGTCAACGAGATGCTGGAGTCCCTCGCGGCAAAGGCGAGGCAGTCGCAGGAACAGGCCGCGGCGGTGCTCAGGCCCGCCATGCCCGGCGGCTTTCCCGATGAGCCCGCCGCTGACGGAGCACAAGTGTCCGCCGCTGACGAAGAGCAAGTTCCCCGCGCCGATGTACCGCAAGGGCCCGGCGCTGATGTACCGCAAGTTCCCGCCGCCGACGGAGCGCAAGTGCCTGCCGCACCCACGGGGACCGCCGCCGCACAGGCTGATCCGCCGTCGGGCGCCAGTCCGTTGAACTCCGGCCTCGGGTTGCTGCACTGGGCCGCGGACCAGGCCGGCGGCGCCCTCCGGCGGACCAGGCGGCTGATGGTGGGAGAGGACGAACGGGCTGCGGAGAGCATGGCGCAGGAGGTCTTCGCAGCGGCCTTCTCGCCGCTCCACATGCTCAACCACGCTCCCCGGCTCTTCCGAGACTCGTACGTGGTGGAAGGTGCGGGTACGTCGGGTGTCCTGGCCGGGACGGACATCATGGTGGAGGTCCGGGGCCGGCTGACCGACCTCAGACGGCTGTCCGCGCCGAGCGCGATGTACATGGAACGCGAAATAGGAGCCGTGGACGGCGCCACGCACACCGTCAACGACAACCGCAGGCACGAGTACGGTGTCGGGCTGGCGGCCGAGTACGGCGGTACGTCACGGAGGTTGGTCCCGTCCGGCAAACTGGTGGGGCAACGCCAGAGCACACAGAGCGACACGACGGCCGACGTCACGACCGCGAATCGGATCACGACCGAGGACGGCGTCGTCCCGCACCGCTTCAGCGCCAAGGCCACCTACGAGGTCACCGTGCGGGTGGGATCGCGCAACGTGGTGTGGACGACGGCGTTTCCCGAGGGCACGGCCGAGGACGCCAGGATCGTGGAGGTGCCGGACGCCGTGGAGTTGCTGCTGACCGACAACGATCTGCTCGAATACCCCGAGTTCAAGGTGGCGGGCACCCCGGAGCTGCCCGAGCGGCCGGAGAAGGACCGTCTGCTGCCGGCATGGTTCAGGCAGCAGAACAGGTCCATGGGCTTCGGCGTGGTGATGCAGGTCGACCCGTCCCCTGCCGCCCCGTCCCCCGCCACCGTTGCCGCCGGAGTCGCCGCAGGGGACGGAACCGCCGTCGGCCGGCGCGACGGAGGCTCGTTCCAGCACGTGATCAGAGGCGCCGTCGAGGGGATCGCTCCGGGCGTGACCAGGCCCGGAAGCCCCGTGTACCTGCCCGGCGTGCTGTCCGTCATCAACGACCACGGCACCGGCTACGGGATGAACGCCATCGCCCACGCGGGCCCGGAGGCCCGGACCTCCTTCCACTTCGTCTACCGCTCGTGGCTCGGCCCCAAGCTCGTCTCGGTGACACTGAACGCGCGGCCCGACGACGACCTGCCCAAAGCCACAGGCCGGTTCGCTCTGAGCGGCGCGGGTATCGAGACCATGTACAACCGGAACAACGGCGAGGGCTCCTTGCTCCCTGTGCCGGGGTCGACCCGGCACGCGCTGACCATTGCGAGGGGCGTTCTGGCGGAGTTCACACCGATGGGCCGGCTGGGTGACCACCGCGTCAGACCGGCCTTCGCCGTGAACCGGCTCAGCGAGGGCACGGAGGCCGTCACCTCCTCCCGCGAACGAAGGAGCTACCAGCGCAGCTCCGGTGACACCACCGAGTTCGTCCTCCGATACAAGTACACCGTGTCCGTCCGATCGCGGTTCCTGACGGAGGCGTTGATCGTCCGGCTTCCGCTGCTGGCGGTCCAGGGGCTGGGAAGTCTCGGACACGCGCTGACCGGGGCTGAGGCGGGGCAACAACTGCAGTTGCTGACGCAGGGGGCGACACAGACGGACGACCCCACTTGGTCGGCGCAGGTGAGGATCCGGTTCAACGGCTCCGAGACGCCCCGGGTGGGTGAGGGGGCACCGACACGACCCGATGCTGTGAAGGGCCCGTTGCAAGCCGGGCTCTACACCGACGACCCGACGGCGGCGCCGGAGCCGTCGACGCCGTCCGATGCTGTTGCCGTCGAAATGGGTGTGCCCGTGGCGACGCGGACATTGCTGCACGGCACGCCGACGTGGTTGCCGACGAGGCCCTTCGGCGTCTACGACTTCGACGGTACGACGCATTTCGCGATGGCGTTGCGCGAAGTGGACCACGCACTCGGCTCCGAGGTGGAGACCTCGACGTCGTTGGAGGGCATGCTCATCCGGCTGGGCCTTATCGCCGCGACCGGCTTGGACACCCCCCTGTCACCGGCAGCCACGGCTCCGTTCCTGGGCCGGCAGGGTACCGCCGGAACCTCGGTGAAGATCAGGCTCTACGCCCCGCAGAGCCTGTCCCACAGCGTGGACACCGCCATCGACCGGGTGGAGATCCCCATCGACGGAGCGTCCACGGAGGCCACACTCACCATCGGTCCGTCGCTGACGGTCTCCCCCAACCTCGGTCTGGGCGGCGCCGGTACGGACCGGCTCGGGCTCCCGGGACCGATTGCCGGTGAGCTGGTGACCGCGGGACAGTCGGTCACGTTCAGCTCGGGACAGCGCGGAATCCTGCGGTTCGGCACCACGGCGGCCGGTGCCGAACAGGGCGCGATCGGCCACGTGGTGTCGGCCGTCGCCGTCTTCACGGTCAGCGGTCCGGACGGCATCCGCTATGTCGTCGGCAACATGATCTTCCGGACCACTGAGACGCCGCCCGGTCAGGACTCTGCGGGCGAACAGCCGCAACAGGCCGGCCCGGCGCCTCAGTCCGACCCCCCGCAGGAACCGGAACGCACTGAGCAGGCCGAGCAGGGGCCGGCGGATGCGGGAGACGCACCGCGTGGTGCCCTGCCCGGATGAAGGGTGTGGCAGGCGCTCGGGGCTCAACTTGACGCTGAACCGGGGCAGACCTCCGGCGGTGCGGGGGACCGCCTCGCCGACGTCCTCCGCCGGACGCTGTGGCAGTCCCTCGTGGCGGCGGGCTGCCTCGGGCCACGCGACGAGCGCCGGAAGCGACGTCGTTACCGCCGACGTACATGTAGCAAGCCGTCGTGCGTGAAACACAGCAGAGTGGACGGCAACGGCCCACGACGAGTGCTCCCCAGGGGTGCGGCAACGCTCGTATCGATGGCCCATCGGAACCAGCTGAGTGCTCAAAGGGGAAAGTGCTGCTTCCTGATCGTTCTGTCCTTGCCATCGGGCGCCGTTCGGTCCGCGGCCGCTCCACTACGGTTCTTCACAGGCGGGCTCGCCCTTCCCCCCCCGTGTTGAGCGAGCCCGCGTCGACCTCCCCCGACGCGCCCCGGTCGGGGCCGGCTCCACCGCCTCGCGGGCGTCCAGGACGAGGTGGATCGCACCGCTGCGGAACAGCAGACGCCCCGGCGGGTCGGCGCGTAGACCACCTTGGGCGTCTTGTCGGGATCGGACGGCATCCACACAGCTGACCAGTCCACATTTCACATGAGGAGCACGGATGTCCGCGGACACCTCGACAGCCTCTGCCGCGTCACCCGAGGCAGCCGCGCCGGAAGCGATCGCACGTACGTCCGCCGAAGGCGGCTCCGCGGTGGTCTCGTCGCGCGGGAGGAACTCCCAGCAGTCCACGTCCGGGCCGGACCGGGCCGAGCCCGCCTCCGGCGACCCCGTCTCGCCGGCCCCCGAATCCGCGACGCCGGACCATACGACGCCGGACCGCGGGGAACCCGACACCGCCGCATCCGCCGCGGACCCTGCTGCCGCGGATGTCGAGGCGGATCCCGGCCTCGGGGAACCCGCCCGGCGCGGCAGGCGCTTCTTCGCCCTGGGCCTCCGCCGCCACGCGGCCGACCCCGCGACGGAAGCCGGCACCGCCGCCGCCGCGGAAGCCGCCGAGGAGCGGGAGGCCGAAGCTGTGGCCCGGACGGCGTCGGCGGAGGAAACGGCGGTCGCCGTGGCTGCCGGCGCTTCGGCCGCCGGGGACCAGATGTCCCCGGAGACCAGGGACGACGCGGGCCGTGTCAGGAAGAGCCTCCTTTCCGGCGCCGCCATCGCCGGTGTCGCCCTGCTCGCCGTACCGTTCCTGGTCAGCGGGGGCGGTGACGACACCCGAGGCACCTCGGCAGCACCGACGGACGGCACGGTCCTCAGCGGAGGTGCGGACGGCGGCGCCCCGGCCGACCTCGGCTCCGCCGCACCCACCCGGAATGGCGCGCGAGGCACCGCCGGCACCGCTGGGGGAGTGGGCGCGGGGAGCCCGAGTCCCTCCGACAGTCCCGGTAGCGCGCCCGGAGGCGAGAAGGCACCGGGCGGCCAGAAACCTGCCGCGGACGGGAGTTCCGCCCCGTCGGCGTCCACGACGGCCCGCAGGGACGTGTCGGGATCCGGTTCCTCGCCCGCGGCGAACGCGCAGTCCGGATCGACTACCGCCCCGGCGGTCGCCGCCGCCGGGGTGTCCGTGTTCAGCCACGCCTCGAACCGCTGCATCATGGTGAGCGGCGGCACGAGCCGGGACGGTGCCCCCCTCCAGATCCGGGACTGCAATGGCTCCGCCGCCCAGAAGTGGCAGTTCAAGTCAGACGGGACGGTCCGCTCCATGGGGAAGTGCATGGACGTGGCCTGGGGTTCCACGCAGAACGGCGCCGTGATCCAGCTGGCGAACTGCAACGGTGGGTCGGCCCAGCAGTTCCGGCTGAACGCCGCCCACGACCTGGTCAACCCGCGGGCCGACAGGTGCGTGGATGTCCAGGGCCTGAGGACCGCCAACGGCACGGGGCTCCAGTTGTGGGACTGCGCCGGCACCGACAACCAGAAGTGGAGCAAGCGTTGACCACTGGCAGGCTCTCGCTGGGTCGCACAGGTGCCGGGGGTCGGCGAAGGGCTCTGCACGGACCGAGGCCGACGTGTCCCCTCGGCTGCACCAAGTCGTCCTTGCGCAACGGCGCGGCGTGAACGCGCTGGACTTCTCGAAACGTACAGCGCCAGGTCGATACGGCCGGACACGAAGGGCGTCTGACGGCGATCTCGGCGTCGAGTCCGGATCACCTCAAGGGCGGGGGTGCCCCTCCTGGAACTCCTCAAGGGCCTCTGTGAGGGCAGCAGTCGGTGCGAGATCGCAGGCGGCGCGGAGGGCGGCCGACAGGAAGGTGATCCAGACGCCGACCAGTGCTTCGATGTCGAAGGGACGGCCGGTCCTGAGCCAGAGAAGTGCCGTTTCATCGCAGGCGGCGCCGAAGCCTCGCATGGACAGCTGGAGCGCCGGCTCGTCGGCGTCGAGGCCGAGCAGTTCGCAGATCGCGCCGGCCCCCTCCCGGCGTGTCGCCTCGAAGGACTCCCAGGCCAGGTCGCCGGTCTCCGCGCGGCGCAGGATCAGGTTCAGGGCGGCATCCTCGTTCTCGGCCAGGAATTGCAGATGAGCGGCGAGATGCCTGCGCAGGCGTTCGACGGCCGGCCCGTGGGGGCTGATCTCCGTGGCCGCGCGAAGCCGGCGGTCCACCTCGCGCACGGCTTCCGCGTAGAGGCTCTCCTTGCCGTTGAAGTGGTGGGAGAGAAGTCCGTGGGCGACCCCGGCCGAACGGGCGATGTCCCCGACGGTCACCTCCGCGTACGGGCGCTGGGAAAAGTTCGCCAACGCGGCACGCAGCAACTTCTGGCGGGTCTCCTGGGCTGCCAGTTGCCGCTGGGTCGGTGGCTTGCCTGTGACGGGCTGGGGCACGTCTGATCCTTCCCGGCGGGTCGACTTGTCCTGCTCCCAGCGTATTCCAAGATCACCTGCCGAATCCCGGCCGGTCGTCGAGAAACGATTTGGTTGATTGTCATTCAATGACTTACGATCAATCAAGTGGCGAGGTGCGTCCGTTCGACGAGAGAGCGGAGGGAGCGGGAGAAGGCCCGAGGAGACGCAACCGCAGCGGTCACCGCACCCGTGCTTCGCCCGTCGACGACACCGCTGGAAAGGATCACAGCATGGCTCTCAACCTGCCGCTCCCGGACAAGGACGACCCCGTATGGACGGCTGCCAATGGGTTCATCGTCCGCGAGAACGGGGGCGTCGTCCGACTCACCGGGCATGAGACGTTCGCGGTCAAGGTCACGGGAGAACAGACCGACGGTGCCTTCGCCTTCATGGACGGTCTCATCGAGGCCGACCACGGCAACGTTCCGCACATCCACTCGAAGGAGGATGAAGCCTTCTACGTGGCGTCCGGGGAGTTCGAGTTCATCAACGGAAACGAGAAGATCACCGCCGGCACCGGCGACTTCGTGTACATCCCCAAGGGCACGCGCCACGCCTTCAAGAACACCGGCTCGGAGCCGGCCAGGCTCCTCGTCTTCTACACGCCCGCCGGGCCCGAGTCCTTCTTCCTGGCCCACGGCGAGACGGACCGCAATCCGGAGCCTTGGCCGGACGAGAAGTTCAACGAACTGGTGGACATCCTGGGCGCCCACAACATAGTGCTCCTTCCGTCCGACCACGACTGGGACTGAGTCGCGGCAAGCGCTCCGCCCGGATGCGTCCGCCGAATCGGCTGTCGCCGGCCTCGCCCTCACATGTCGCGGGTGAGGCCGGCGACGGCCCGGCGCGTACCCAGGCGTCGCGGAATCGACCTGTCCATGGGCGAACTCGTTGACGGTGCCCTCCACTCCGGAGCGGACCGCATGCCGGGCCCTGCCAGGCGGGCCTCTGCTGTTCGGCGCGGACGCGGACGTGCAGGTCGCGGAGTTCTCGTGGGGGGAAAGCCCACGCTCCGGGCGCCTTCGCGGGATGTTGTGCACCGGGCGCGGACCGGACACGGCCGGCACCGGCCCTTGGTGAACCGCGCCGGCACCTGGCGCCGGTGCCCATGGCCCGCTTCCGCGGTTGTCGCGCGAGCCCGGTCCGGTGATGTCTGGGCGACAACGGAACAGGCCTGCGGACAGCTCGCCCGTCACGTCGGCCGACGGACCCGTGATCCCTGGGACGTCGTCGTGACGACCAGCCCGGGAAGCCGGCCGCGCGGAGCCGTGGTATCGGCATCGCCCGCTACGGGCCGTGCCGTCATCACGCCTTCCAGCTCTGCCGCTGTGCTTTCGTCGAGCCACTTGGTGTGGTCGATGCCGGCCCCCGCAGGGCGCTGCTCAGTGGGCTCCCGGGGAAACAACTCGCGCATCAGTACGACGGGCCGCCGCCCTTCCGTGACCTGCAGCACTTTGAAACGAGTGCCGGGAGAGAAGACGAGCCGGTCGGGGTCGTCCTGGTCAACGGTGCCCAGGTGACGCCCGGTCAGCGACCACACCAGGAACCCCGGGCCGCCCCCGCTCCGTGCGGCTGCCGCAGTCGAAGCGGTCCAGAAGCCCCAATCGACCACGAATCGGTTTTGGCGAAACCAATCCGCCACCAATCCAACCGTGCCGGCTTGCACCATCGCGGGACCTCGGTAATACGGCAGTTTACGCAGACCTGATGCCACGCAACGGGCGAGCGGCAAATGCGCACCGTTCGCCCCTTCGAGTATCGCTTGGTCGAGCCACATCCATTCCTCGGCCAGGTACAGACGGACGGCAGCCAGGTCGGCGAGCACGCCGACTCGATTGTTGCGAGAACCACCCCAAGTACTTGCGGACTGTGGAAGCGTCCGTGCCATGAGCGTCATTGCTTGCCGATATTGCTGACCGTACATATTCCACAGCAGGACCCGGTCAAGGGCGATGCCTCGTCCGGCCGTCGGGCTGATCCAGGCAACGGACCGTGGGGCCGGTTGCACCCGTACCTCGGCACCGCCCGGCATCCGCCGAGGCAGTACTGCCGGACCTGGGGCCGAGCTCGCGTTCACGTCCATCGCGTCGATTCTTCCTGAAAAGAGTGGTGGCGCGGCCTGCGTCGGTGGCGCCTTCCCCGAATGTAGGAACAGCCGGCGGACCCAGGCAGAGCGGCGGGCTGGCAACGGCGCGAAAGGGCGTCTGGACCTGCCCGTCTGTGCTCGATTCCGCGGAGCCCCCTCATGCAGTCGGTGTCGGGGGGCTTGGCATCGATTTCCCGTGGAAGCATTCCCGGGCTCGGCGGGCAGGGCGGTTGCAAGTTCCGGGATCGCGTAGATCGTCTGCGTCCGGCGGGAGTTGACGCAGCAACAGCACAGGCACGAGACCGGTGATCAT